>CBDVCG010000043.1:0-9544 GCA_965372425.1 uncultured Anaerolineales bacterium | reverse complement strand
CCCTGGCACGACCTTCGTTTCCCTTCTCCCTCCAATGACTCGCCTGATGAAGTTCCTCCTCCACCTTCTCGTCCTGTTTGGCAAAACTTTTTTCGACCTCGTCACGCATGTTTGATCCTGGAAAAACTACTAAACTGTTAAGCCGTATAAGTATAGCCTCATCCCACGGCTTTTCTCCACATTATTCTGGAAGCTTCCTCGGAAAGATTCGTTAATGGGTAATTAAGAAAACGATATTAAGATTTTCGGTTCTCATCCATATACAGTGGAAAGGTGACTTAAACACGCATATATACAGTTCAATTAACCTGTATGGGCTTGTACCTGAAGACCCTTCGGACGAATGTGTCTCAAACCGAGGGAGTACAGGAAGTTACCCCCCAAGTCGGAGGCTCAGCAACCTCCCGAAGGTTTATAACCTTCGGGAGGTTATCAATCACGCTTTCCGTCATCGCCAGGGGGAATCAGCGGTTCGTCCTTCATTTTCGTGATATCGATGCATCGAAGGGGCATGAGCCTGCTATTTAGCATCATGCGTCATCGATGCGGTCAATGGTATCATTCGTCCGCAGACGTAGAATTCGTAATGGACATGGAGGATCAAATGCGGTTTGAAAACAAGGTCGCTCTGGTTACAGGATCAGGGCGCGGGATTGGACGGGGGATAGCGCTCCGGTTTGCTTCTGAGGGGGCTGATGTGGTCGTCAATTGTTTTCGCAAAGTGACTGCCGCGAACAAAACTGCTGATGAAATTCGTTCCATGGGGCGTAGAGCCATCGTCGTTAAAGCCAACATTGGAAAACTCGACGAGCTCAACCGGATGTTTGATGAGGCAGAAGCCACGTTTGGCGGCATTGATATCTTCATCAGTAACGCCGCCTCGGGCACAAATAAATCTGCCCTCGAACAAAAGCCCAAGGGTTGGGACTGGACGATGAACATTAACGCCCGAGCATTTCTTTTCGGAGCGCAGCGAGCTGCTCAGATGATGAAGGAACGCGGCGGAGGATATATCGTGAGCCTCACGAGTGATGGCTCTCAGCGCGTGGTTCCCGGGTACATCATCACAGGCGCAAGCAAGGCAGCCATCGAGACGATCACGAAGTATCTCTCAGTTGAGCTCGCTCCATTAGGAATATGCGTGAATGCCGTCTCCCCTGGACTTGTGGCTACAGATGCCCTTCGGCACATCAACGCATTAAGCGGCGGCTCTGTGCTGTCACGAGCCGCCCTGGCAACGCCCGCAGGTCGTCTGGCGACACCCGAAGATATCGCAGGCGTCGTCGCTTTCTTATGCACCCCCGAAGCTGACATGATCCGGGGTCAGATCATCGTCGTCGACGGAGGTTTCTCACACCAGAGCGTCAACGTGGTCGAGGGTATCGACGATCTAATCTAATTTTTCGCTTGTTTATCACAGCACAGCTTAGATCGAAATCTCGGACGAACCTCGCGCAATATGATCCAGGAATTCCTTGCGTGTAATATCGTTCTCTTTGAATGAACCGCACATCGTGCTGGTAACCATGCGCGCATTCGCCTTCTTCACGCCTCTGATCTTCGAACAAAGGTGAAGTCCCTCAACTACGACGGCAACACCCATGGGGTGGATCGCAGTCTCTAAGAAATCTGCGATCTGGCGCGTCATCCGTTCCTGAACCTGCAGTCTTCGCGCAAAAAGATCCACGATTCTCGGGATCTTCGATAACCCAATAACTTTCCCATTGGGGATGTAGGCAACATGGGCTCTACCGATAAAGGGCAGCATATGATGTTCGCACATGCTGTAGAACTCAATATCCCGAACGATGACCATCTCATCATAGTCCACTTCGAAGATGGCTTCGTTAATCATCGCATAAGGATCAACCCGGTAGCCGGCAAGCACCTCGTCATACATCCTGGCTACCCGGTTGGGCGTATTCTCGAGCCCTTCACGATCGACGTCCTCTCCAAACGCGATCAAGAGGTTTCGCACGGCCTCCTCGATATCAGGTTGTGCGACTCCCACACCGCCGAACAACTCCGCTGCCGCTTCAATATCATGTGATTCATGCATAACTAACTCCTTCGTAAATGATCTTGCCCTGAATCGTATCATATCCGGAAATCAGACTCGGATTTGCGATAATTACTGCTTCTTTCCCTATTCATACGGATAGAATCGAGATGCCTTCGTCCATCACCAACATTAACGAACTAAGGTATCCTTATTCCAACAGATAGATCGTTAGAGAAACTCATTTCTTACTTAGACTTGGGAATGAAAGTGTTATCAGTCCAATGAAACATCTTTGCACAATCCTGTAGTGAAGAACCCCGCAGCAAGCTGCGGGGCATCTTCCAAGGAAAAAGCCCCCCGCCTTGCCCCTCATCCCTGCGCAAGCTACAGGGTATTCTGGCTTTTTCCCATAATAATGGCTTTAGGAGGGTTCGATCATGGATGACATTCTTGTAATCAGGGACCTGCGTTTACGAGGCATAATTGGTATTAACGAATGGGAGCGAGAGAAACGCCAGGACATCCTCGTCAACATGACGCTTTTCGGCGATCTCAGAAAAGCTGGAGAGAGCGATCAGATCGAAGACACGATTAATTACCGGACTGTCGCGAAAAAGGCGATAGCACACGTCGAAGGATCGGAAAGATATACCGTCGAGGCATTGGCTACGGATCTTGCGAAAATTGCGCTCGCCGAGCCCGGGGTGAACCGGGTTGAGGTGAGTGTGGAGAAGCCGGGTGCTCTTCGCTTCGCCGATTCGGTGGGCGTTGTTATCGAGAGGAGTGCTGGAGATTTTGACTAAAACTGCCTTCATCTCCATTGGCTCAAACATCGATCCCGAGATCAATCTGCCGTTAGCAGTCAAGAAATTGGTCGTCTTGGGTACGCCGATTATGGTTTCCCCCGTATTCCAAAATCCTCCCGTCGGGAGTGCACCGCAGCCAGATTTCCTCAATGCGGCTGCGTCGGTCGAGACATCCTCCTCCCCGCTGGAGATACGCGCACGGCTGAGAAATATCGAATACGAACTAGGAAGAGTTCGCACCGCAGATCGCTTCGCCCCTCGCACGATCGACCTCGATCTTTGTTTACTAGGCGATATCGTCCTCGAACATCCCGAATTCACGCTGCCCGATCCAGAGCTCCTCCACCGCTCGCATATCGCAATACCCATGGCCGAGCTCGATCCCGATTTCATCCATCCCATCACGCTGGAGCGCCTGTCGGATATTGCCGAGCGGTTGATGCCCACAGCGGAGCTTACGCCCCGTCCAGACATTCAACTCACATTTACGTAGATCGCCAGCTTATCTTGATCCATCAGGTCGAGAACTTGGGGCGCCGTCGAAAACCACATCCTCATCTGGAAAGGCCGCAATCTTCGTAGCTCTTGCGCCGTACTTCAGCTATGATGTTCAAGAAATCGTACAGATTTGAATAGGGAGCTTTCGAAATGTACCCCAAGCATGCGGATGTAGTCATCTGCGGCGCAGGCATCGCAGGGATCTCTGCTGCATACCACCTTTCAGTCAAGTGCGGTGTTCAGGACGTCGTGTTGGTGGATGAACGCACGCCGATGTCCCTCACGAGTGACAAATCGACGGAATGTTACCGGAACTGGTGGCCAGGACCGGGCGACGGCATGGTCCGCATGATGAACCGCAGCATTGACATCCTCGAAGAATTGGCTGCGGAAAGCGGTGATATCTTTCATATGAACCGCAGAGGTTATTTATTTGCCAGCGCTGACACAAATAAAGTGGATGATTATCGGGCACACGGGGGGGAAGCCGCCTCACTTGGCGCCGGCGAACTTCGCATCCATGACACTCCCGCCTCGGTCTATGCGCCAGCACAGCTCAGCACATACGCACGAGAGCCGGATGGCGCCGACCTATTCACGGACACAACCCTAATCCACAAACACTTTAGCTACCTCCCCGAAGATGTCCTCACAGTTATTCATGCTCGTCGAGCAGGCTGGTTCAGCGCGCAGCAGTTGGGCGCTTATATGTTGTCCCGCGCTCGTGGGGCAGGGGTCACGTTGATCGAAGGACGGATCATCGACACGGAAATAAATCATGGACGGGTACAATCAGTCGAGATCGCCATCGGAGAACACAAACACAAGATCGCTACAAATAACTATGTTCTCGCTGCGGGACCACTCTTGAAGTCCGGCGCTCGAATGCTCGGTATTGATCTTCCCCTCTATTCAGAACTTCACACAAAGATTTCGTTCCACGATCATCTCGGACTTTTTCCAAGAGACGCGCCGTTATTGATCTGGTCGGACCCACAAAGGATTATGTGGACGGACGAAGAGCGGCGGTTCCTCGAAGGAGAGGAAGATATGCGCTACATGCTCGATGAGTTTCCGGAAGGCGTACACGCCAGGCCGGAGGGTCCTGACGACAGCCCGATCGTGCTCCTCCTCTGGACCTATCACATGGATCGAGTTCAACCCACGTTTCCGATCACCTTCGACCCGACGTACCCCGAGATTGCCCTGCGCGGGATTGCGCGCATGGTCCCTGCTTTGGAAGCCTATTTTGAACGACCTCCCAAACCGTACATCGACGGCGGCTACTACACAAAGACGGAGGAAAACAGACCCCTCGTCGGACCACTACCCGTAGAAGGCGCCTGGGTCATCGGCGCGTTGTCCGGATTTGGCCTCATGGCGGCGCCTGCCTGCGGCGAACTGCTCGCCAAACATCTCACCTCCGCCGAACTGCCCGCTTACGCACCCTGGTTTGAACTTGAACGTTATGATGACCCGGAATACCAGGTCCTCCTCTCCTCATGGGATCGGAGCGGACAGCTTTAGTGCATGAATTATTCAATCCCCTTCGGATAGGCTCAGTACATAGTTGAGGTGTAGAACCCAATCCCCAATTATTTAACAGGTAATGTTCCAGGCGCTATTCCGGGGATCTTCGTACGAATCCTGAAGATCGATGTTCTTGCGGTGATGTAGAGCGTTTGCCTATCTTCATCGCCCCAGGCACAGTTCGAGGGACGTTCAGGAGTTACGATCACGCCAAGCAAATTGCCATCAGGCTCAAACACCCATAAACCTGTTGAACCCGCAATATAGATGTTTCCTTCGATATCTACTTTCATCCCATCGGGTGATCCCGGCTGGGGATGATCCATATCCGCAAAAAGGCGCGAATTGGAGATACCTCCGTCCGGAAGCACATCGAAGGCACGCACATGCCGCTTCCCGGAATCATCTATGTAGAGAGTGGATTCATCGGGTGAGAAGGCAAGGCCATTCGGCCGAATAAAATCATCCGCGAGTAATAGGAGGTCACCATCCAACGTAATCCGATAGACGCCGTTCACCGGCTGTTCTCGGTCCGATTCATCGATTCCATAAGGTGGGTCGGTGAAATAGATCTGCCCGCTGGAATGAGCCACGACGTCATTCGGACTGTTCAAACGTCCTCCCTGATACTCCGAGGCGATGGAAATCACACTGCCATCCGATCCGGTCCGAGATACTCGTCGAGTCCCATGTTCACATGTGATGAGCCTGCCTTCCACATCCTGGGCAAGACCATTGGCATTTCCACTTCCATCCCGCCAAATTTCCGTCCCACTTTCCTCCGTCCATCTGTAAATTTTGTCGGCAGGGATGTCTGAAAAAAGCAAACCGAGATCATCCATCCACAGCGGTCCCTCGGTAAATTCAAAACCCGTGTCGAGCAGCTCGGGGTCTCCTGACTCGATAAGAGACTTCAGCTTCATACGCACCCTCCTGATCCATACCGATAGATATCTATGTCGTTGGCTTCAAATCCTTGTAATGAAAACGAATGTATGACACATAGACGCTGTGTCCTGTCAGATTTCGCTATATCCAATTCAAATCATTTGCGAGCGTTTCACAGGAGCACCTGGGGGCTTACCAGGGCTGAGCGCCTTGTTCAGATTAAATTCGCCCTTGCGAGAATATCGCCTAGTTCGGCTTTTTCAGCATCAGACAAAGGGAGGAGCGGCAGTCGAGCAGGACCTCCATAGAAACCAATCATGTCCAACGCAGCTTTCAGGCCTGGAACTCCGAATCGCGCCGTAACAGCCGAGTTTGGTTCAATGAGCCGAATTTGGAGAGCCTTCGCAGTCTCCAAATCCCCTTCCTGAAAAGCCTTAATAAGCGAAACCAGCTTTGGCCCGGCTATATTAGCTAGCGCTGACACAGCCCCGACGGCGCCGACAGAAAGTGCACCCAGCAGGAAACCGGCAGACCCGGCGAGGACCTGAAAATCTTCTCGAGTGTTCCCCACCATAGCCCCGATCTTGGTGACATCCCCTGAACTGTCCTTAATCCCACATATATTTTCATGTTCTGAGAGGGTTTCGACCACTTCCAACGGCAGATCAAGCCCTGTGTTCCGGGGGACGTTATAGAGCAGGATGGGGATGGATGAGTTCCCTGCGATTTGCTCGTAATAGGCCACCAGAGCAGGGGTGGTCATGTTGGACTTGTAGTAGCTGGGTGTGAGAACCAGAGCTGCGTCCGCACCTACATCGGCGAGGCGCCCCGTGAGTGAAATCGCGGCTGCCGTGGCATGCATACCAGATCCTGCAATCACAAGCCGTGAATTGGGGGTCATCTGACGTACGCGACGGACAACTTCCACCCTCTCATCGACGGAAAGCGAGACGAACTCACCATTGGACCCTCCGACGACATACCCACTTAAAGATTGATCGTTCCAGAGCTCAAGATTAGATTCAAGCTCCGAATAAAGGATCTTTCCAGAATCATCGAAGGGCGTGGTAATTGGAGGGAATATGCCCGTCAGTTGAATCATTTCGCATCCTTAAAGAAGATCTTATTCAATCTTCAGTCATTAAAAGAACTTACCGCTTTCTCTATTGACCTACGAACGCGTTCATCAGGGACAGCACTTACCTCGGAATATCTTTCTCCATCGAGCCAGATCTCCAAACTCCCATCTTCTCCTGTGCCAAAATCAAGTGAGACCTCAGAAAGATCTGGATAACCCGCCAGATCCATCTTTACCATTTCCTCTATTTGTTCACTGATCATGGAAGCCTGACGCTCTCCTGGCTCGAGAGTTGCATCGGTTATTCCAGCCATTCGAGCATGGATTTCAGCTTCATCTTGTTGTGCATCATAGCGTTTTCGTGATCCTCTTCGCCAGATAATGAGGGCTAAGAATATGAACACGAGGAAAATGCCCGCGACGATAAGAAATATCTGTGTATCCATTGTGCTCTACCTCCTGAAATTGTGGTTTTATTCTTCAGTTTGTAACAAGACGGCCCGTGCTGGGGACCCTTCGATCCCCACCAACTTGATTGGAAGACAAACAAGGAAATACTTTCCGGGGATTATCTTGTGTAAATCCAATCCCTCCACAATGATGACCTCATGCTCTAATAAATGGACGTGAGTCGCTAGGAGGCTTTCGAACGGGGCGACGGAGAGATAGTCCACTCCGACCAACTCGATGCCCCGATCGACGATCCATGCCGCGCCTCCCGGGTCGATAGCTACATAATCCTGTTGAAAATCGTGCTTGGGCGAAGCCCATAATTCTGAATTTCTGGTCTTGAATAATACACGTACGGCGTCAGAAGGAATCGAGGCACGATCGAGAACTTCCTCGTCGATGATGTCGGCATTGGGAATCTCGACAATGTGCACATCACCGATGAGCGTATTCATCGACAGCTCATCCACAGCCGTTCCGTCGTTGATGAAATGCAAAGGCGCGTCGACGTGTGTACCGATATGAACCCCGCATGCGATCGAACTGACGTTTGCATCCGCACCATCCGAGATCGATGCCAACCGTTCCAGTTTGAGCGGAGGATCACCCGGCCATATGGGCATCCCGGGTTGCACGGGGATAGTGATGTCGTAGATGCGCATCATGTTCTCCAATGGATGAATTATAGATTCGAAGGAAGTCCTTGACGAATGAAGTTGTCACCAAATTATGGACCAATCTATAATCAACCCGAGGTCATAAATGCCATCCCTGGAAAAACTGGACGCCGAGGCAAGAAGAAACATCGATCGCCACATACATGAACTGATCGCGCTTTGTGCGCAGCCCAGCATCGCTGCTCAGAATGCGGGCATGCGAGAATGTGCGGAGCTTGTCTCGGACATGCTGCAAACCCGTGGGTTCGATATCAAACTTCTCCCCACACGCGGCTACCCTGTCATTTTCGGAGAGAGAAGCGGTCGCTCCGATCGAACATTGATCTTCTACAATCATTACGACGTTCAACCCCCTGAGCCCCTATAACTATGGGATTCCGCCCCATTTGAGCCCTCCATCCGAGATGGGAAGGTTTTCGCTCGTGGCGTGAGCGATGATAAAGGCCATATCCTTTGCCGATTGGCTGCCATCGATGCATTCCTCGCGGTGGATGGCGAACTCCCCTGCAGCGTGAAGTTCATCATCGAGGGCGAGGAGGAAATCGGGAGCCCAAATCTGCCGGAGTTCATCAAGGACAATACAGAGGCATTAGCCGGTGATGCTTGTATTTGGGAGTTTGGCGGCATCGATCATGAAGGGACGCCGGTACAAGTGGCTGGACTTCGAGGCATTTGCTATGTCGAATTGAGTGTCGAAACCGCCACCCAGGATGCACATTCGGGATTGGGGGGCTCGATCTTTCCGAACGCCGCGTGGCGGCTGACCTGGGCGCTAAATTCGCTCAAAGATGCGGGTGAACTCATCCGCATTCCGGGCTTTTACGATCGCGTCATCCCTCCGACTGACCTTGACCTCGAACTTCTGGCAAAGCTCCCCGATTCGGCAGAAGAATACCGCCTCCGCTATGGGATTCAATCATTTGTAAAAGGATTGACCGGAGGTTTAGAACTCGAGCGAGAGACGATCTTCAGTCCCACATGCACGATCTGTGGTCTCACCTCCGGATACCAGGGCGAGGGTACAAAGACCGTTCTTCCCGCGAAGGCGCGCGCGAAAGTGGACTTTCGCCTGGTCCCTGATCAGGATCCGGATGAGGTCTTACTGCTGCTTTCCAACCATCTCGACGAAGGTGGTTATCGAGATGTCGAGATCAATTACCTCGCCGGGGAACACCCTGCTCGGACGGATCCCAACGATCCCTTTCTGAAGCTTGTTGTCGAAACGGCGCGCGACGTGTACGGCGAGCCGCAACGCATCATTCCCATGTCGGGAGGATCGGGACCAAATCATCCTTTCATCCACGACTTGAAAGTCCCGGTCGCGACAGCCGGTGTCGGCTACCCCGGTTCCAACGTCCACGCGCCGAACGAGAATATGGACATCGAGAATTTCATCGCGGGTGTGCGGCATACGATCCGGATCATGGAGCGTTTCAGCCGCGGGCCATAAAACGGCGTAGCCGGGTCTTATATCAACGTTCACCCAACTTGTGCATGTACTTCACATCATGGGTTGAAGGAACGCCTCCCGCGCGCTATAATCACTTTTGTTCGGGGCGTAGCGCAGCCCGGTAGCGCACTTGCATGGGGTGCAAGGGGTCGGCGGTTCAAATCC
>CBDVCG010000042.1:0-9577 GCA_965372425.1 uncultured Anaerolineales bacterium | reverse complement strand
ATGACACAGCCCCAGCTCACTTAACAAACCCTCTTTGCATCTCTAGATTTCACTTTCGCCCCGAAGACAACATCATCTCTATCATGGGTGTTTTCCCGAACGTATGCTCCGCATCACGGACATCGCTCCTGCATGTTATGGAAAGGATGTTCCCAAAGGTAGGAGAGCCATTTTCTTCTACTCGAGCCTCGAGCCAGCGATGATGAGGAGTTTCAATCCCCGCAGTCATTAGCCACTATGGTGAACTTAAAATGCTCTTGACGTGTGGACCAATAACTCACATCTTCGAGCAGAGGAAGATCGGTGCCAAGTATCGAATTAAGCACGACCCGAAAAGTATTCACCGGGGTCATCGTCGAATATGCTTCCCCTCGTGCATCCGCCGGGAGTAATAGTGCGTTCAGAATCATCAGACGAGTTTCTTCCCTTGGAGGGGAGACGACCCTGCGCGGTCCATGATCCCCCTGAAGAATAATGATTGGGGATGGGTCAGACTCATCCAGGATCTTTTCCAAGATCGGTATTAATCTCGAGTTTAAATAGACGACCTGATCACGGTAGCCATCTAGTTGTGCCTGATACGATCTTGGCTGAGATGGAACGCCTTCACCATTTGGACCAAAGAGAACAGGAAAGTGTGGGGAAAGCAGATGGACATTCACAAACTTTGGGCTGGGCAAGCTCGGGATTCGCTCGAGTTCATCAAGCACGAAAAGTATTCTTTCACGGCGTTCTTGAAATGCGGCATCAAGTCCTTCCTCTGAGATCCAGGGAAGGACGGTGACGCCATCGGAAATGAGTATCGCTATCGTGGATTTAAGTAGAATGTGCTCAAACTCGTTGAGTCCTGATAGCTCGATGGCTGAGGAGTCGCTCGAATCAGGTGCCTTTAAATAGATGTCCGCTGAGGTGAGATCAGCCCAGGGCACGCCCACCTCAAACGCGACGAAAGAATACCCCAATTCTTCGAGTATCTTGCGAGTTCTGCTTTGCTCGATAAGCACGCCAAGCCAGGACATATCTGTTTCGTTCTCATCCAATTCAAATCCCAGCTTGTCAACATAGTTAAGATTAAGTGATGATCCCATCGATAAACGTGTGCGAGGATAGTTGCTCTGGCTGCAGCGTGCGACGTAGAAGCCCATATCCTCCAACTCCGCGAAGAAGGGCTCATTATCATGATTGTACACATCCCTGAGAAGGTCACCCCGAGCGTATTCGTCCAAAACGATGTAATAAATATCTGGCAGGTTTTCCGCATCCGGTTTTTGTACATTTTCGAAGATTTCGTCGTTGAGTATGTTGGACTGACGATCGTCGGTTTTTTCTTGCTGGATGTTGTAATTCACGATATTGGCAATCGGGAATACGAGCACAATAAGAAAAAAGATGTTGAGATACTTTGTAATGATTTCTAGATGCTTTTTTAGCCGTAGGATCAGCCAAACACCACCGACATAGAGAAGCAGCCAAATTGGGGCGAGATATCGATGCCTGCCAATATCGAGATCCCAAACCCCTTGACTTTCCAATAGTTGATATACATGTCCATAGGAGAAAATAAGAAAAAGTGTGAGTGTGCAGAGTAAGGCGGAAAGATGCAGGTTTCTACAAATGAGATAGTAAACGGCCCACACGAGGATTGAGATGGAGAGAGCAAGGAATAGTGATCGAAGAGGATCTTCGATATTGATCTGATCGATGTTATTTGCTGCTAAAGCAACGACTGCATATAATCCCATCAATATGGGATGCACGATGATCGAGTATCTATTCATCCTATCCGATCTCGCAAAGACTACCTCGAAGAACTACAGAAATCCAGGATAGCGGACATCTCGTTCCTTTAGTTTCCAATCAATGACCTTCACCATGTGGATTCGGTTGCAGGGTCCAATTAAACCACAATCCCTCATAAGGATAATGGAGTTCAGTGACAGCGGGGACAATGCATCATTCTTTTACCTGAAAGCACAGGGGGTGGGTACCACTCCGAACAGAAGAAGCTCTCGTTCCGCTGCGCCCGATCGGCAGATTGGGAATCGATGGATAACAGGGAACATAGCTTGAAATCACTTTGATGCAGTCTCCGGCGTATGTTTTTATCAACTCATCTTACGTCCGAGCAGGAAATGGTATTCCGCCGACAGGAAGAACTTTTGGATCGTAAATCCTACACGATCAAATAAGGATCAGCTAATATTTAAATTGAAGTCATAGGGTGGCTTCAAGCCGGGAGGGGACCTGTGTCGCTGAGATGATTGAGGACACGGGTTCTCCCACCAGTCTCATCGTCAGTCAGAATGACTTCTTTAACTTCGAGGAGAATTTCAAAGAACTCATAGAATTTTGGCAGCTGATGTTTTCGATCCCCTGTCAGCGGATTCCCAGCGAGATCATCGTGCTGGAAACTTATTCGTGTTTTATTCTCGGACACGCTCACAAGATGTGCAGTGCCCAGGCAAGTATCCTGAGGAATCTCACGCGCCGATAGGACAGGTTCAGTATGGATGGAAGTCCGTAGTGCGACACTCTTGGGGGGAAAACGGAGATGGGATGGGTTGCCACGTAAAGACCACAATGAATAATCTTGCTTCTCGCAGACTTCCTGTAACAGAGAAACAGTTTCCTCTAAGTCACATTTTGTATAAATAATGCATACGGGGTCCACATATTGCTCCTGGAGTTAGTTTCAAACCGACGCAAGTTGTTTAGGACCCCCACTACCACACAATTCCAACTAATCAATTTTACACCCTTCATCAATACAACGCCATATCGGAAAGTACTAGAAAGGATATGATCCATCAAAAAGACACGCTCAAGAAACGATATATTCACATAATCGTTACGCTTCAAGTCGGAAGCAATGGATTAGCTCTGGGTTTCACCGGAGAGTCCAGCTTTCCGCTCAAGGACGGCTGTTTCGATGGCCTTTTTAATGCTATCCACAAATTCCTTGTCCAGAGAACCGATCGCGGTCAAATCACCCGATCTAGTCGTGATCTTCACATTGTAAAGAGGTTTTATCATGGTGCTCAAATAAATGGCTGCGGCAAGTGAGATCAATCCTGCGACAAGCGGAACCCAACCCAACGAACCTGGTTGCTGCATGAGATATATGCCGCCGGATATCGCAACGATCGAGAAGAATCCCAACAATATCGGAGCGCCGATCCGGCCGGTATCTTTAACTGTCTCAACCGACCTGATATTCTCGATCAACGTGGTCTGTCCTTCAATGGTTGCACGCATCGTCGTAATTGTAATTTCCCCCTCCTGATAGATTATTTTCTCACCACCTTGTTCGCTCATCAGATTCCTTCTCCTCTTTTTCTATTTATCTACCACCTGGCTAAATTATAGATTAACCAGGCAGAATTGACAGACCAAATCTGTGTAGTTTTTACCTGGTAGGAGAAGTAGATTCGATTGATTGGTAAACTTCAATACGTATGGCAGGAGAACGGCAATGCCGTTCTCCTAATTGCAAGACAGCGTCTCGCGACGATGACCCGCGAAGGACTTGAACCTTCAACCTACTGATTAAGAGTTCGGAAAAGTTCCGTCTCCCCTGTATATATGGTGTTATGGTGTCTACTCACCCCCATATATAGGGGTAAAATTGTCCAAGCTGTCCATTGTTTCTATGGTGTGGTGAGGGTTCTGCACCGGAACTGCACCGGACGCGGCGGAATTGTACTACATCAACATCAAGCCGAAAAAAGGAAAGGCGACTCCAACACCTCTGTCTGATTAGAATTCCTCACATGCAGGATAAAAGTTTTGCGGGTTTCTTGAAAAGGTCCTTCACCTGTAATGGTTGGATCGAATGTATCAGCAAGGAGGCAAGTCCTTGTGATGGTTAAGTCGTTGCACAATTGTGTGCTTGGTTCAGGAAACCATAGGAGGAAACATGAGTGAAGGATTCATTCGAGATTTATGGGATAAGGTGAAATCACAGTCTGCCTTTCCTGATGGGAATTCAAGACCGTGATCGTATCGCTCATTGTGTGTCCAAGCACATTTTCTAGAACGGATGTCCTTTTTCTGCAACTACATGCAGAAGATTATAAATTCTGTGGGTGAGGTAACACGAGTTTTCTCATATAACCTTGATAGAAGAAATGTGGTTACGCTTTGTCTGAGCTATCCCAACCTAAGGAAGTTGCTCGAGGACTAGATCGAAAGGCACAGAGGTTACGAGCCTGTCTATGGAAGCGATCTCACCAAGAAATAGAATTAAATCGCAACTTCGCACTGCCCTCAACAATCAATCGGTAGTAATAAAGAAAACCGAATTACAAAACTTCACGTTATCCAACTTAAGGGACACTAAGGTGCATTACCTGTTCGCTTATAAATCTTCCTTCATTGTGTTCTCGAATACCCTCCTCTCTGATGCCGGGACAGCCTGTTGTTTTTGATCACATGTTAAAAGTTGATCCATTCCCTTAGGGGCTCTGCTGATAATCCTCATACGTCTGTAACATGGATTGCAGGATCAAATCTGAATAATTGTTTATTTTCTGGAACATTTCAGCCCAGGTCTGTGGCGAACCAACAGCAATGTGCTCGTAAACCTCGATTACTGAATCCAGTAGCATCTTACGAAAAAAAAGGAACGCGCGGGTAGCATCGGTGCTGCTCAATCCCTGACTGAAAGCCCAATATGCATAGTTGCTCCCCACATGCTTTGCCTCCGCCTTTGCAACAGCATCACCATTGGACAAGTAGGTCCTCAATCCCCCCAGAATTTCCTTCCCACTTACCCGGAATTTTTCCCGGCCCGTGGAGTCAATCTTTTGATACCATGTCTGTGCCTCAAGCTCCCCTTCCTTGATCTGGAAGCGGGTGTGCCAAAGCGCACTTTGAATGACCAGATTGGCGTCAGAGGACCCATCCGTCCCTCGAGATTGCTGCCAAATGACGATATCTTCTCTCCGAAAACGCCGGTGCCCTCCCTCTGTACGATGTACAGGCAACAATTCCTGATCACTCCAGCGTCTTAAGGTATTTGGGTGCACACCCAAGATCTCCGCCGTTTCTGTTAAACTCAACCACTCTTCTGTCATCGACTTTATCCATGTACCTCATATGAACCTATAACTCGATGTTCTACGCTTCTGTCCCCATCTCAATGGTCGGGCATGGCTCTCGATAACCCAAAGGCGCTATCGACTCATCTCATCGAGGGATGAGAATCGGGAAGAATTAAGCACCATCTTTATTGGGATCAATCTCATCAATATACCACCAATAATCCCACTAAGATGAACGATGAGGAAAGGCAGGATGGGCAGGTCTGGGTTAAGGAGATTCTTGATCAGGAGGTAAGGTACCCACGTCGCGATCCCGATGCCGATTAATAAATTGCTGATCTTTATTTGCAACGAGACGCGGGTAACTGGCTCTACATCGCCGTCTTCCCTATACTGTCTCTTCAGCCATGTCCCGGCCAAGATGCATGGGAGATGGATGGCAATATACGGCAAGATCGATACTTGCTTCCCAGACAATGAAGCCACGATGAATGGTACCCACACTAGAACCCCTACCCAAACAAGTACTTTTCCCAACAAAGGAATATACCGTTGTAAACGAATAATTGTCACACCTCCTTCAATGTCAAATAAATGGATCCTATGTTGTTGATACAAGGGATTGCATGGCCGTCTTCGCAGCATCTATCGTGTGCTGTATGACTTCATCGTCATGGGCGCTGGAGAGGAAGCCAACTTCAAACTGCGAAGGAGCGAGATAAACACCCTGTGAGAGCATGCTCTGGAAGTATTTTGCGAAACGTTGCGTGTCACACCCATCTACCGAAGACCAATCATATACGGATTTATCCACGAAGAATGTGGAGAACATTGTCCCCACTCGGGTTTGGTAGACGGGAATATCCCATGCTTCCGCAGCCGCACGAATTCCCGATTCCAACTCTTCCCCCTGCACCTCCATCGCACTCCACACACTCGGGTCCCTCAAAGCCTGCAGCGTCACTTTGCCTGCCGTCATTGCTAGTGGATTTCCCGAGAGTGTCCCCGCTTGATAGACCGGGCCAGAAGGTGCGACCATCTCCATGATATCTTTGCGACCACCATAGGCGCCCACTGGCAGACCGCCCCCGATGACCTTCCCGAGCGTGGTCAAATCCGGTTGGATACCGTACAAGGCTTGGGCTCCGCCGGGATGGACACGGAAACCAGTCATCACCTCGTCAAAAACGAGCAGAGCCCCGTTGCGATCACATAGATCCCGCAACCCCTTCAGAAAGCCCTCACGTGGAGGGATGACACCCATATTTCCCGCCACGGGCTCCACTATTACTGCCCCGATTTCCTGTGGGTAAGCTTCGAAAACCGAAGCGACGCTGTCCAAGTCATTGTAGAGAGCGACAAGTGTGTCGGCCGCCACGCCGTTCGGAACCCCGGGAGAATCGGGCAAACCCAACGTCGCTACACCCGAGCCAGCATGGACCAGAAGCATGTCAGCATGCCCGTGATAACAACCTTCAAATTTGATGATCTTTTCCCGACTTGTGTAGGCCCGGGCTAGGCGCAAGGCGCTCATCGTTGCTTCAGTACCCGAATTCACGAACCGGATCATCTCCAGCAGTGGCATAAAATCGCGGATGAGCTCTGCCAGTTCGATTTCAAGCACGCTCGGCGCCCCGTAGCTCGTACCGCGCCCTGCGGCTTTCGCCAGTGCTTCTACAACATCTGGATGCGCATGACCAAGTATCAACGGTCCCCAAGAAAGTACGTAATCGATGTATTTGTTGCCATCGACATCAAATATGTAGGGACCTGTCCCGTGATCGATGAACAACGGGTTGCCACCCACGGCCCGGAACGCTCGTACGGGTGAGCTCACCCCACCAGGTAGAATTTCCAGGGCGCGTTCATACAACTGCATAGAAGTTTCTCTTTTTATTGTCATGCTGAGGCACCAATGGTTGACAGATTTTGGATAGTTATTGTCCCGTGAGCGTCATCGCCCCACCGATCGAGCACACGCCGGGCAGCCCCGTCCCCCGAATGGATACAATCTGGGATGCCGATACCGCGATATCCCGCACCTGCCAAAGCCAGCCACGGTAACTTCTTCAGCCGGTCTTCGATTTTTTCCAAGCGCTGCAGATGACCACGGTTGTACTGGGGCATGGCATTCTCGAAGATATGGACGCGGGTAAAGATTGGTTGGGCCTGGATACCGAGAGTGCTCGCAAGTTCTTCTCTTGCCAACTCGATAAGATTTTTCTCATCCCAAGCAATAACATGCTGCTGACCAGCACGCCCGATAAATACCCGCAGAAGCGCGTGACCTTCCGGCGCGCGATGGGGGAACTTCGAAGAAGTCCAGGTGCATGCCAGCACCTTTCGCAGTTCGCGTCGTGGGATCACATAGCCGTACCCATCCAATGGGCGCGCTAATTGGTCCTCACGGAAAGCCATCGTGACCGTTGCCGTAGAGACATACTCGATCGCGGCCAGCTCTGCTGACAGCACTGGATCTTGGATCTCGAGCAATTGCGCTGCTGCAAACGCAGGGGTGGCCAGGATCACTTCATCAGCAAGGATTGAAGAGCCATCAGAGAAGGATAGCTGTGGATTGCCAGCTTCAATCGCGATGTGATGCAGGGCTGCACCGTTGTGAAGTTCGATACCCGAAGAGCGCAGGTTTTTAAGCAGCGCTTCGACCAGCTCGGCCAAGCCTGTGCGCGGGGTCTGGAATAAGCTGCGCGAGCCCTGCACTGCCCGGCCGCTTCTGGCTCGGGCTTTGCGCACCGCAAGCGCGCCCTTCACCAATCCGCCGTGTTTGAGTTCGAGGTCTTTCAAATAAGGTAACGTAGCCTGCAGGCTGAGCTTGTCGCCATCGCCGGCATAGATACCGCTCATCAGCGGTTCAATCAGGTGCTCATAGGCCTCCCGGCCGATGCGCCGGCTTACAAATTCACCCATGGTCTCATCACCCACCGACCTCCGGGGGGGGATGAAGAAATCCATCCCCATGCGCAGCTTTCCGGGCAAGGAGAGCAAGCCGGTGGTGAGCATCGGGGCAATTTCCGTCGGGATCATCATCGTCAAACCGCCGGGCAGTGCATGCAGCCGATCACGGTGGAGGATGTACGTCTTCTTTAGGTGCGGGTTGGTCCCTTGCAGGGTGTCTGCTATGCCTAGTTCCCGGCATAGCTCCATAGCCCAAGGCTTGGTCACGACAAAAGTATCGGGCCCACCCTCGATGACAAAGCCATCCATTCGTTCGGTCGTTATTTTGCCGCCGAAGCGCTGACTCTGCTCATACACGTGAATAGAGAATGGCATCGTTTGCTGCGATGCGAGCTTGTTCAGATAGTAGGCAGCCGATAGGCCGGCGATACCGCCACCTATGACGACGAAGGTTCTGTGTTGCTTCATTCGTGTACCATCTCAACAACAGCTTTAACATTCTCGACAGGCGTGTGTTGTAAGATCCCGTGCCCAAGGTTGAAGATATGGCCGGGCCGTCCATCCGCCTGCTTCATAACTTCTCTTACGTGAGCACGCAGCTCCGAAATTGGTGCAAATAGCGAGACAGGATCAAGGTTGCCCTGTATAACCGTGTCCTCACCCAGAAGCTGCCAACCCTGGTCGAGCGGGATGCGCCAGTCCAGGCCGATGACATCTCCTCCGGCTCGCTTCATCGATTTCAACAAGGTTGAAGTATTGGTCCCAAAATGGATCACCGGGACACCCTTGCCCGAAACCGCCTGGAGCACTTGGGCGGAATACGGAAGGACATAGCGATCATAATCCAGCGGATGAAGCGTCCCGACCCCGGAGTCGAAGAGCTGCACCGCCTGGGCACCCGCCTGGATCTGTGCGATAAGATACCCGCTCAGCGCATCGGCGAGTTTGCTCATCAAGGCATGCCAGGTTTCCGGCTGAGCGTACATCATCCCCTTCGCTATCCGGTAATCCCGAGAAGGTCCGCCTTCGATCATGTAGCTTGCCATCGTGAAGGGTGCTCCGGCGAAGCCAATGAGGGGTACCTGCTCGGGAAGTTCGCGCCGCAATATACGGATCGCCTCCATGACATGCCCCAGATCACTCTCCGCCGAGATGGCGCGCAAACTCTGGACGTCTTCCAGCGTTCGAATAGGAGATTCGATCGAGGGGCCCTTTCCCTTCACAAATTCCAGCTTGAGACCCATCGGCATGATCGGCAGGAGAATGTCAGCGAAGAGGATGGCAGCGTCCACCCCGAGCGTCTGCACCGGCTGAAGGGTGACTTCAGCTGCCAGCTCCGGCTGCTGGACGATCTCAAGCAGGGTGAATTTCTCTCTGATCGTCCGATATTCGGGCATGTACCTCCCCGCCTGACGCATAAACCACACCGGGGTCGCATCCACCGGAAGACGCCGGCAGGCACGAAGAAAGCGTGATGCGGGTTCCTGGGCTTGACCCAGGACGGTTTGATGCTTCACAGATCCTCCCGACCTTTCGGTGTGTAATCACAGGCGGGATCAGTCTCAAGGTAATCCCCCGTCAAGCCATAGGCCCGGCCGCGCTGGCCACCACAAATATCGCGG
>CBDVCG010000041.1:0-9605 GCA_965372425.1 uncultured Anaerolineales bacterium | reverse complement strand
ACGAGTCCAGTCCATAACAGGATCGTATGAAACGTGAACCTGCTCTGATCGATCGCCCATCCTCCAAGGGCAGAACCTATTGCACTTGCGAGGGTGAAGAAGGCAAACTCGGTTGAAAGGACGCGTCCGCGAAAACGTTGGGGAACCAGAACAAAGAGGAGCATTGTTGAGAAAACCCAATTGATCCCACCCCCGAAGGCGCGGATAAAATTGCCCAGCAGAACCACATTGAGGCTTGAAAGCAGGGAAGCGATGATCAATCCGGCAGATGTGATGAAATAGGACAACCCAATGGCTACTCGAATAGGGAATTCGCGGTCTCCGGTGAAGCGCCGTGCGAGAATCGGTCCAATTCCTGTACCAATACCAGCTACTGCGTAGAGCAATCCCAGGGTGATACCGCCGGCTTCTCCGATTGGAAAGACGTCCTTGGAAAGCTGCACGATGAGTACTGAGAATATTCCACCGGCAATCAGACCCCATGCAGCTTTATGCAAGGATATCCATAGTAGATCGACTTTTTTAATGAGAAATCGAATTCCATCTACATACTCGCGGAGTATTGTGGTGGGTCGGACATCCCGTTCCCCAGAGATCCCAAGGGGATGGTAGTGGATCCTGGCGATGAAAACTGCAGAAGCTAAAAATGTGACCGCGTCGATGACGAACGCAGGATAGATCCCCCAGCCACCGGCGATGAGACCGCCGAGGGCTGCTCCAACCGCGAGCATCACCGACCATGTCGTTGAAGAAAGTGCGTTTGCGGTACCCAGTTCATTTGGAGCGACGAGGTCAGGAAGGAGGGCGCTCCGCGCAGGAAAGAAAATCCCACTGATGCCAAGCTGAAGGATAGTTAGGAAGTACAACATCCAAACATCCTCCGGATCCCGGACGAATAAAAAAGCGAATACGATCAACGCCCTGCTTATGTCTGTGATGATGAGGATGTATTTGCGGTTGTATCGATCGGTGATCACTCCGGCCAGGGGACTGATAAAGAACGGGGCTAAGAACCGGACGATGAACAACCCACCAATGGCGAACCCGGATCCTGTGAGCCTGGCAACGAGCGCGGCGGAGGCAATTAAGTTAAACCAATCCCCTAAGAGGCTGACAATCTGGCCATACCATAAGTTGCGGAAATTGGGGTTCTCTCGAATGAGCGCGAGGTAGCCGATCGTGAGTTCTTCCTGTTGTGGTTTATCCATTCACTCTTGCCAATACCTGCTTACCAAACAATGACCAGCGACGAGGTCGTGTGCTCAATCGTGAGAAACTTCATGCTACGCATTGTCCAACACATCATTCAAAGTATCAAGGTTAGAAATCTTCTGTTTGTGAGCATAGGATCTCACCCTCTTCGTTACAAGATATAACTGATGTTTATCGGTTGACGGCGTGCGTGGCTCGGAACCGGATTACGAGTGATGGCGAATTTCCACAATTACGGACATGGAAGATCAATAAGTGATCCATGAAGATCGCAACAGTGACATACGATGGCAAAACGATAAGTGCACACCCTGGCCGGACTACGCAAGCTTTTGCCCTGAATATCGGCGATGGTGACATCAGGGATATTGCAGACCTTATTTCATCCTCTAAATATCTGATATTAATTGACCCAAGACGATAAAAAGGCTATAATATAGCCAGACTATAGCCATATGCGTTACGAAATCATCTTTTCACCTGAAGCAGCTGACGATTTCAAAAAGGTCTCTGCGCGTGAGCGTGCAACGATAAAAGATGCGATCGAACACCATTTAAGGAAGGAGCCTGGAAAGGTAAAGCAGGAGTCGCATAAAACGATTGAGAGAAATGGAGCACCCACAATACCGGCTCAGAGTCGGAGAAATCCGTGTCTTTAATGATGTTCAAAAAGAAACTGTCGAGGTTCTTGCAGTTGTTCCAAAATCAAGGGCTGCTGAATGGTTGGATGATGTAGGAGAGCAAAAATGAAGCGTGTACCGCTATCTGAAGTGAAGGACCAATTATCGAAGTATCTCCGATTGGCCAATGAAGAGGAGATTGTAATCACGAGACATGGAAAGCCAGCCGGAGTGCTAATAGGGTTTAAGGATGAAGATGATTGGTTTGAGTACCGGCTGGAGCATGATCCTCGATTTCTACGGCGGATCGAAGAAGCACGAGCTAGTCTAAGGCGAAGAGAAGGTGTTCCTTTTGAGGATCTTTCAAGGAATAAGCCCTAATGGAGGTTACCATCCCCATTCCTCGCTTGTATTCATTCCTATAGAAGCTACAGAGTATGCAGGCTTTTTCCCATAAATGCGCTTTGTAACGAACGCCAATTCAATGGATTTTCTGAACACGGGGGGTTGGTCAGGGCAGCGGATTGGGGATCTCTATCTCAAGCGCCTATCGTCCAGTTTGGCAAGACATCGATGTCCAGCGCATCACGCTGACCGGCAAGATACCGCCAGTGGCCAACCGCCGCGATCATGGCGGCGTTATCGGTGCAGAGCTCGAGAGGGGGTACACGCACCGGGATCTTCGATTGGTTCTGGAACGAACGTCGAAGCGCAAGGTTTGCAGACACACCACCGGTTACAAGAATCTGACTTGCCTCGAATTGCTCACCGGCTGCGATCGTCTTTCCCACGAGTACATCTACCGCAGCGGCTTGAAATGAAGCTGCCAGATCGTCGACCGGGAGGCCGGGTTCCGGGATGTCAACCCCAGCCTCGAGTTCCGGTTGCTGTTCCCGTACATCACGAAGGACGGCGGTTTTAAGACCACTGAATGAGAAGTCCCAGGTTCCTTTGAGCCAGGCGCGAGGAAATTTAAACGCCTGAGGATTTCCATTTTCGGCTGCCTGTTCAATGGCTGGCCCGCCGGGGTAGGATAGCCCCAATAGCCGGGCAACTTTATCGAACGCCTCCCCGGCAGCGTCATCGAGTGTGCCTCCCAGCCGTTCATACTGAAGATGATCATGCATGATGACCAGCTCCGTATGTCCACCAGATACAATAAGCCCCAGGAGAGGGAATGTCGGCTCGGCTTCTTCCTCCACCAGCCAGATCGAATAGATGTGTGCCTCGAGATGGTTCACACCAATAAGCGGCAGCCCGGCGCCCATCGCAAGACCCTTGGCCATATTCACGCCCACGACGAGAGAGCCAGCCAGGCCCGGTCCACGCGTGACCACGATGGCATCAATGGCTTCCAAGCCTACGTGAGCCTCAGAGAGCGCTTGCTCAACAACCTGGTGAATCGCCTCGACATGAGCACGTGAAGCCATCTCCGGAAATACACCGCCAAATTTTGCGTGCATCTCAGCTTGTGACGCCACGACGTTGGACAGGATATGTCTTCCGTTCTCCACGATTGCTGCAGCGGTCTCATCGCAGGAGGTCTCGATCCCTAAGATTCTGGTTTCATCACTCATTATCATCGCTCATTATATGGTATATCTCGCCCAAGACAGCTCACTCAAATGGGGCTCCATCCTGGCCGTGAAGACCCCCTTACACACCTGGGATCTTAATCACGAGGTCCTTGGGGAAATCGACAAGCGTCTCGAGCTCCCCATCGGGCTTCATCCAGACGGTATCTTCGATACGGACACCCATGCCACGATCAGGATAATACAATCCTGGTTCGATTGTGAACACCATGCCTGGTGTTAGGACTGCCTTATTCATCGCACTATGCCTGAAAATGGGCGCTTCATGGATACTCAATCCCAGACTATGCCCTATCGAGTGGACGTAGCCATCGAGGGTTCTGGGATCTGTACAAATCGTCGGATGCCCCTTTTCCTCGAACAACTCACAGGTCATCAATTGATATTCTCTCGTAAGGACATCCGGCTTGATGGATTCGTACACCGTTTCGTAGACTTCGAGCACGTCCTCGTAAAGCGCCAAGGCTTCATCTGTCGCATACCCCAGGCACCAGGTGCGTGTGAAGTCATGGAAGTAGCCGCCGCCTGCTTCACAAGGGTAAATGTCGAATATGATCGTCTCTCCGAGAGGGATGGGATCCTCATCCGTTCCGGAACTATGGGGTACCCCGGCCTCACGTCCAATGGCGAAGATGGATCCATTCGGATTCTCCGCCCCTCGCATCGCCAGCCACAGATTGATCTTCGTTTTAACATCTCCAATTGTGAGAGCATCCCCATTCCTGTCGACGAGGATATTTTCTTTCGCCTGGTGTGAGCTGAGAAAGCCGACTACGTCCGCGACGACTGCTGCAGTGATCTTCCCCATCTCCCGTATCCGCTCCACCTCCTCGGCATCTTTCGTGGATCGTGCTAGATCCAGGACCGAATCCATCATGGATTCCCCTACGATCACAACCTCGGGATAGCGCGCCTCGAGCATGTTGAATGTGCTGTAAGTCGCGCCAGCTTCGCCTTGTCCGTAGATGCTCACCCTTCCCTTTACGTCATACTCTCTGAGAATTTTTTCTATCAACATGGCATCAGCGAGGTTGATGTCTCCTTCAGCGGCCTCGAACAGCTTCATGGGTTCATAGTCGGAAAGAACACGTAGTTCGAGACCAGTACTCGCGGCTTCATCCCGTTCCATATCGCTGCAGAAGATGACGGGCGCATGCCCAAGGATCTTCAGTAGATAACCGCCTGTAAGATGCACCAAACCGGTGAAATAAGTCATGGAGGCATTGTGCTGGGCTGGTCCACGGACGAGGATGGCAGCAATGTCCTTTTCTTTCATACCACGATCAATATCGGATTTCATCTATGGACCTCCGGATCGGATATTGTGGGATGCCACTATGCAAGTCTTTCTATACACGAGCATGAAGGTGATGTGTGAACGGAGCCTGGATGCATGATTAGCTCACTTTATCTCCTGAATATGGCGAGAAAGCTTGGTCAACAAGGCTTCATCCTGATGGACTAAGACCGTGCGGGGGTCTATCACGATGAGGTCGTCTTCGATTCGAGCGACGATCGGTGGATCCCCTTCTCGCAAGCGACGAACAGTTGCATCAGGATGTTTGACACGGAAGGCGAGCAGCCACGTAGGGAGGGTCTCCTCTGGGAGACTGCCCCCTCCGATATTGGAGCGTCCCGCACGAGGCTCACCCTGACCCAGTCTCGCGATCCACCCCTCTACGCGTGCCTTGAGCTCAGCTTCAGGGACTGAAATCATTTGCCAGACGGGTATTTCCACCTCTTCCCTGCCAGTGAGATAGGAGAGCAGCGTCGCTGAGAGCGCGGCGAGGCACAGCTTGTCAGGGCGGAGCGCCCTGGCGAGCGGGTGACGCTTCAACCGATCGATGAGATCCTTGCGGCCTACGAGTATCCCTGCCTGAGGTCCGCCGAGAAGTTTATCCCCCGAAAAGGCTACCAGAGCAGCCCCTCCTTGGAGTGATTCTTGCACCATCGGTTCATGACCAAGGCCATATGCACTTGTATCCAGCAGCGCCCCTGAACCGATGTCATCCAGAACTGGCACGTCGTATTGTTCACCTAATGCACTTAGTTCTACGAGCGAGGGTTCGGTGGTGAAGCCGATGATTTTAAAGTTGGAGTGATGTACACGCAGAATGATGCCTGTGCGTTCATGGATGGCCGATTCAAAGTCTTTTAAATGGGTGCGGTTGGTGGTGCCAACTTCGACGAGTTTTGCCCCCGACTGCTTCATGACATCGGGGATGCGGAAACCGCCGCCGATCTCGATCAATTGGGAGCGCGAGATGAGCACTTCTTTTCTGCGGGCCAATGCTGTAAGGGCGAGGAGCACTGCTGAGGCGTTGTTATTGACGACCAGCGCAGCTTCGCCGCCCGTTAGCCGCGTGAGGAGGGCTTCCGCATGGTGATCTCTCTTGCCCCGTTTACCCTTGCGGAGATCGTATTCAAGGTTGCTGTACCCGCTAGCGATCGACGACATCGCATCCTGGGCGGGCGTGGAGAGAGGAGCTCTCCCGAGATTCGTATGAAGAATCACGCCCGAAGCGTTGATGACGGGCTGCAGCGTCGCGGTAGTCCAGGAGCTCAATATGCCGGTAACATTCTCAAGGATTTGTTCCTTCGAAGGCGCGCTCGAACCCTCGCGGATCGAACTGCGGGCTTGATCAAGGCTCTCTCGCACCGCCTCCTTGAGCATGCCACGACCGAAGGATTCAGCCAATTCTTCCGCAGCTTCACTCAGAAGAAGAGAATCGACGGAGGGCAGGTCTCTCATCGTCATCGATATGACCTCCACCGGCTGCGCTCCAGAATACGGAGGAGATATTCGATACCCATCAAGCTGAGAGCGAACAGAATTGCCAATGAAAGGCTGAGGCTCCGGTTTATCTGCAGCCAAATAAGTACTTCGATGTACAGGCTGAAGAGAAGGGCTTCACGGAGAAGCGTGGACGAAGGGGCGTCTCCATTTTTTGAAAACCGCCGATGGAGCAACCAGACAAAAGGCAGGGCGGTTCCTGTGATGGCAAGCGTCAACAGGAAGAAGAACAGCCAGCGAGGGCCGACCGTAGGTAGCGTTGTGAAGAGGAGAAGAATCAATCCCACCCAGCCAACGACCGCCATGATGATGGCGGCGATGATGAGGCTTCGGTAATTATTCGATGGCGGATCTAACATTTAACGGAACCATACAAGGTTTGGTGGGAATTATAGCTCAGCGGCCAACAGAGTGGAAAATCGCTGCAAAAGGTCTGTGGGTCGGCCTGGGGTATAATGCCCCCCGAGACCCTATGTCCTTAATACAAGCAACAAATCTGTCAAAATATTACGGCGGTCAGGATGTCTTCGATGGCGTCTCCCTCACCATTCCCCGTCAATCGCATATCGCGCTTGTCGGGCGCAACGGTGTTGGGAAGACGACATTGTTTCGTATCCTCGCAGGGCTTGAAACACCCGACTCGGGCACCGTACATCGAGCGAGATCATTAGAGATCGCGTACCTGCCCCAGGAAATATCCTTCTCACAATCTCGGAGGGACGAACTAAGTAGCAATATTTGGGACCTTTGTCTGACCGCGTTTGAAGATCTACTTTCCAAAGAGAGAAAATTGGCTGTTCTCGAGGAGGCCATGCGCGACCCACATTCACTTGGCGCAGCCATGGATCAGTATGGAACACTCCAGGAGACGTACGAGCGTGAGGGTGGTTACACATACGAGGCCCGAATCCAGCAGGTCTTGTCGGGTTTGGGTTTTCAACGTGATGAATTCAACCGACCGTTAGAGGATCTATCAGGAGGGGAGAGAACCCGGGCTCAGCTCGCCAGATTGCTTCTGGAAGACCCCGACCTCCTCATCCTGGACGAGCCGACCAATCACCTCGATATCGAGGCCATTGAATGGCTGGAAGGTTGGCTCGCGGATTGGCCAGGTTCAGCGTTGGTGGTCTCCCATGATCGCTATTTCCTGGACAATGTTGTGGGCGCGATATGGGAGCTTACTTCAACAGGATTAACGACCTACCGGGGCAATTACAGCGCCTATGTCCAACAACGTGCAGAAAGGTACGCGTATAGGAGTCAGCAATATAAAGCTCAACAGGAATTCATACGGCGCGAACAAGATTACATCCAACGCAACATCGCCGGTCAGAACGCGGGCCAAGCTCAGGGAAGGCGGAAACGCTTGAATCGTCTTCTCCGTGACGATGCAATTCAGGTTGAGAAGAAGGAACACACAGCTAGAATTAATTTCCAGCCCGTGGATCGGTCAGCCAATATCGTCCTCCAGACCCAGAATCTCGTGGTCGCACATCCAGATCTCAATGAACCCCTCTTTTCAACACCCGAGATAATCCTGCGGCGCGGCGAGAGGGCGGCATTGATCGGACCCAATGGCGCCGGGAAGACAACCTTTTTGCGGACACTCCTGGGTGATCTTGCGCCGTTGGAAGGATCAGTTCGGCTTGGAGAGGGGCTTGAACTGGGATATTTCGAACAAGCCCACGCAAGTTTGAATACAAACAATACTATCCTCGAAGAAGTGCTTGACGCCGATCCAACCCTCAAACGCTCTGAAGCGCGAAATTTTCTTGCCCAGTTGCTATTCACCGGTGAGGAAGTTGATAAATCAGTCGCCATTTTATCCGGTGGTGAAAGGGGGCGGTTGGCACTTGCGAAGTTGATCCTGGAAGGCTCAAATTTCCTGCTTCTTGACGAACCAACAAATCATCTGGATCTGCCCTCGCAAGAATCGCTTGAGGAGGCGCTCAAACATTTTCCGGGCACCATCTTGTTGGTATCCCACGACCGCTATCTGGTCGAGTCGCTCGTCGATCAAATATGGTCCATCTCTCCAGGAGATCGAGCTCTGCAGGTGTTCCATGGCGGATATTCTGCATATCAGGCTCACAAGCTCGAGGTGGATAATGAAGTACAAAAAAAAGATGAGAAACCACGCTCACAAAAGAAATCTCCTCAGAAGAAAGGCAGCAATGTCGATCTTCATAATGTAGAGGCGCGCATCACGAATCTCGAGAACGCACTCGTTGAGTTGGGACAAGAACTTGAGGGAGCTGGCGAGCGCGTAGAAGATGTTGTAGAACTGGGGGAGCGGTATGGCGCCCTGGAAAATGAACTCCAGCTCCAACTCGAACTCTGGGAAACCCTCTCGCGTGGCACAAATGAGGCGTGATATAATCCGCCGATTAATTTAGGGAGATCCCAGGTTGAAGACAATGCATCATGAGTGAACCAAGACGACGTCGAGGGAAACGATCATTACCGGCATCATTAGTCAGGGTGCTAGGGGTGGCGTTTATTGCAGGGGCGTTGCTCTCCATCCTGTTGGTCTATATGGCAGTCAGGGGATTGGCTGCCTCCTGGTCCGGTACGGGGTTGCCGTCATTTCAATTTTCGAATACGGGTGAGGTAACTGCCGATGCAACCTCTGTTGTCGAGATTCTGGAGGAATTGCCCGACCCTTGGAGCGGCACAGAACGGGTGACCGTCCTCTTGATGGGACTTGATTACCGCGATTGGGAGACTGGCGATGGCCCTCCGCGTACCGATTCTATGATGCTCGTGACTCTGGATCCGGTGAGCAAGACCGGTGGCATGATGTCCATCCCCAGAGATCTCTGGGTGGACATACCAGGCTACGGCCATGGACGCATCAACACGGCATATTTCCTCGGTGAGCGCGACCGGCTCCCAGGCGGTGGACCGGAGCTGGCAGTTAAGACCATTGAAAAACTGCTCGGAGTTCCGGTCCCCTATTATGGACTGATCGACTTTCGCGCATTTGAACGCATGGTCGATGAAATTGGCGGCGTTGAGATTGTCATCCCAGAGAAAATCAAGGTAGATCCAATTGGTAAGGATAACGATATTTGGTTCGAGCCAGGGAAGTACGTGCTTTCCGGCCCTCTCACGCTTGGGTATGCGCGCAATCGTAAGACTGAAGGGGGAGATTTCGATCGAGCTAAACGCCAGCAGCAGGTCGCCATCGCCATCCGTAATCAGATCCTACGCTTGGACATGATCCCGACACTTCTAACCAAGGCGCCTGTGCTCTACAACGAGCTAGCTTCGGGCATCACGACAAACCTTAGCCTGGAGCAGTTGATCGCGCTCGGGATGCTCGCACTTGAAATTCCCCAGGAGAATATTAGGCGGGGCGTGATTGGTCCGCCTGAGATGGTG
>CBDVCG010000040.1:0-9819 GCA_965372425.1 uncultured Anaerolineales bacterium | reverse complement strand
GATGAATGGCAAGCAGGGGATGGGGTTGAACCCCCCTTTTTGGCTTATTCCTTGAAAAAGACAGAATACCAGGTAGCATGTTGCAGAGATGAATGGCAAGCGGGGGATGGGGTTGAACCCCCCTTATTGGCTTATTCCTTGAAAAAGACAGAATACCAGGTAGCACGTTGCAGAGATGAATGGCAAGCGGGGGATGGGGTTGAACCCCCCTTTTTGGCTTATTCCTCTTGGAAAAAAGCCCGAATACCTTGTAGCATGCTGCAGAGATGAAGAGCGCGCGGGGTATGGAGGGGAACCCCTCTGCAGGCTTATTCCGTAGATCAAATGGGTGGGGATGTGCGAGAGCTGATGCATAAGCCTCAGCCATTTTCTTGCCGGGAGGTTTGGTACCCGCAGTTTTCAGACATTTAAAAATACGATCGCATCTGAGCGTGGTTCAGGCTATTTCCAGAGTCCTACGGAGTTGATCTAGGTGTATCAGATCGTGTTCGGTCATGATGCTTACAATTTCACTCAGTGTTGTGGGACCTAACAGGGCATGGAGCGCAGGGCGGCTCCATGCTTTCGCATCGAGTGATCCCACCGTTTCGATGAGTTCCTTTCGGACCCGCGTGAACGATTCCAGGACAACTGGCCCTGATTCGTTGATATAGCCTCGCTCTATTGTCCAGCTATCTGGATCGACCGCTTGGATGAGCGGCGTATCTTCTGAAAGGATGGTATGGATCCTTGGCAGGGAGACCTCCGCGTCAACATCACGTAGATGTGCCACGATCTCGACCGGCGCCCAATTGTCGTCGGATGGACGACTGTTCCAGGTCGCCTCATTTACATCCGACATCATGCTGCGAAGTGCAGCGAGATGTCCCTTCAGGCAGGCCTCAATCACCAGAGTATTCTGTTTTATAGCTGGCTCAGGGGCCTCAGTGAGGTTTTCAATCCAGGGCAGAAGGTCACCCAATCCACCGGCAGGAAAATCATCGCTTGGATCGACATCGATATGGAACACATTCATCCCAAGAGTTTGTGCGGGAACGAGATCATTTGCCGGATCGTTCCCGACCATGACGGCTGCCCCCGGCGTCTTTCCAATCCGTCCGAGGATTTCAGCATAATATGCCGGCGACGGCTTCGTGAAGTGGTACTGTTCATAGGACGTCACCTGAGCGTATGGGAATTTATCCGAGGATAATCCTGCCCATTCAAGCCTTTGCTCCACGGCTGTCCTTGGAAAGAGTGGATTTGTAGCGATGACGACGTCGAGTTCATGTTCGAACAAGGATCCAACCAGATCCACAGCATCAGGGCGAGGGCTGGTGAGCTCACGCAGTAAGGGGAAGACGTCAGAATAAAAGGATTCAAGTCTGGAGAGAAGGTCAATCTCTGTATGTCCCACTGCAGGAAAGAAGTGATCTGCAAATGCGCGGTCGAGGGTAATCTCTGGATCTGTATTGGCGTACATCTTCATGGTACCGTTCAAAATTTCCTCGATAAATTTCTCAGGCGGAATGATGTCGGCCATATAACGCCCGAATTCCTTAAGGTACGCGGGCAGGAAGGTGTCCATGTTGTTGTATAGCAGGGTGTCATCGAGGTCGAGAAGGACGCTTTTGATCATTATTCTTCAAGCGAGGAATTAAAGGGTGGGAGGTCGAGGTGACACTGACCGCAGCCGATTTCAGGCTCTTTCACGTCTGCTTCAGATCTCGTGCAAAAGGCAGAGATCTCCACCTTCTTTTTAAGGCCTAAAAATGTAGAAGCCACCCGGGCTTCAAGGATCATGTGGGGGCAGGCGTTTGCAAGCACGATGCGCGGCACCCGGCAGTTCGTACATAAGTCGGGACTGTAGGATCCACCATTTGGAGTCCGCTCAATCAGGCGACATTCTTGTACTGTGCGTCCACGGTTAAAATCCTCGTAGTAATAGGGGCACTCCGATCCGGCAGGTGTGATCATAAGCAGACATCCATTCGATGGTTATGCGCGGGTGACGTAAACGCCGGAGCGTGTATCCACACGGATCGTATCGCCCTGTTCCACGAATAGAGGCACCTGGACCTTCAGGCCAGTTTCTGTTGTAACCAGCTTGTTCGCACCGGTTGCAGTATCGCCTTTAACGGCCATCTCAGCCTCGGTAATCTTGAGATCGACCGTTGTGGGGAGCTCGACATCAAGCGATTCCTGACCATAGAAGGTGAGTTTGACTTCCAAACCATCAATCATGTACTGTGTGGCATCTCCAAGGACAGTGGCGCTCAGAACAGGTTGTTCGTAGGTCTCTGTATCCATGAAGTGATAAAAATCACCTTCTTGATAGAGAAATTGGGCGGTGCGATAGTCCAGGCGGATATCTTGTACTTTGTCACCCGAAGTAAAGGACTTCTCAAGGGTGGCGCCACTGCGTAGATCACGGACCTTTGTCTTGATCGTCGCCTTCCCGCGTCCAGGTTTATGGTGGCTGTATTCAATCACCCGGTAAATATTTCCATCCAACTCAAATGTGACCCCATTGCGCAGTTCGTTTACGTCTTTCACGTGTGCATTTCCTTATTTTAAGATGAGGGGATTATAGCTGGCACGTAATACAAGCGTCAATGGAGAACTGATGCAGGATAACTGATGCAGATAATTTGGTTGACCTATTTCTGCTTCTTCAACTGGACGGAAGGTGGGGGAGAATTATGGGAAAAAGCCAGAATACCTTCCAGCTTGCTGCAGGGATGAATGGAAAGCTGGGAATGGGGGTACCCACCCCCATTTTAGCTTTTTCCTTGGAAGATGCCCTGCAGCTCACTGCGGGGTTCTTCACTAAGATTGGACCAATGGGTTTTGTTACGCCCCAATCCACTTTGCCGCGGCGTCGGGTAAATCAGTAAAACTTCCCTCACGTATGGTACACCTTGGCAAGGAGTCGATGAACGCCCGACCATAACGCTTGCTCAAAATGCGCCGATCGAAGATGACCACAACCCCTCGATCCGACTTTGTTCGGATCAGGCGGCCAAAGCCCTGACGAAAACGCAGGATTGCCTCGGGTATGGTGTACTCCTGGAACGGCGACTCATAGGTCTCCGATCGGGCTGCGATGATCGGATCGTTGGGTACATCAAAAGGTAAGCGCACGATTCCCAACACAGAGAGCGCCGGTCCCGGCACGTCAATTCCTTCCCAAAACGATCTCGTACCCAATAAAACCGAACTCTCGGTGGTCCGGAAACTTTCTAGAAGAAAGTGACGTGATGCGCCGCTGGTTTGTTCGAAGACCTGGATACCGCTCAAACCAAGGTCCTCCGATATGGCACGTGCCGTCGTTCGAAGATGCACATTGGAGGTGAACAAGACGAGCCCTCGTCCCGAGGTTGCCTTGAAAAGGTCTTTCAGACTGTGCTCAAGCACCCGTTGGTAGGCACCTCGGTCGGCGGGTTCTGGGATATCGTTGACCAGATAGAGGAGGGTAGAAGATTCGAAATCGAAAGGAGAGCCGAGCGCGAACTCATCCGCATCGTAAGCCTTCAACCGCCCTCGTATGAAATCGAATTCCCCCGCGGTGGTCAGGGTGGCGGAGGTCATGATGACAGATTCTTTTTCATGCCAGAGAAAGCGCTCAACGAGGGATCCAATCTCCAGAGGGGCGGCGTGAAGCGAAAGCCGAGAATCCCCCGCCTGGATTCTAATCCAGTAGATTTGCCCGCTGTCCGGCTCAAATATCATATTCTCCAGATTGGTATAGATTGTGCTCAACGACCGATGAACGATACGTGCGCCGACGGCCAGGTTCTCTGCGGATTCGATGCCAGCTTCTGTCAACGAAGTGAGATCGTCGCTCATGCTAAGTAGTGATTCGACAATCGTGCCCAGCGGACCTCTCAAATCATCCCAGATGATCTCGACCTGCTCCCAGAGCGGGAGGGTGCGTGTGGAGGGCAGGATCCTGTATTGCACACCATAGGGTCCGGGTGGTTTTCCTTCCCGCTGATCATCCACAAAGACCTTGATGGCTTCAAACAAGTGGGTGGTCATCTCCGTACAATCTACGGTCCGATCCGAGATTTTACGGATCGCACTTTCCACTTGAGGTGCAGCATCTTCCGGCAGCTGCGATTTGGCGAGACGCCTGATCTGAGCAAGCAGTCCGCTGGTTCTCCCGCCAAGGTCTCGAAGCTGCCGTAGAACTTCAAATTCGGTCACTTTAAAACTCATGCCGTTGGTGGTTGCCGATTCTAGATGATGAGCCTCGTCCACAATCAGATATTCGTATTCCGGAATGACTCGATTTCCGGTGACGATGTCAGCAAGAAGCAGCGCGTGGTTCACAATCACAACGTCAGCCGTCTCGGCGCGCTGTCGAGCCTGATAGTAGGGGCACGCGCCATCCATATGTAAGACGCAGTTCTCCATGCTGCAGTCCTCATCGTCGGCAGACAGGCGGGTCCAGACTCCCAGCTCCCCTGGCGGCAGATTGATCTCGCTCCGGTCACCGGAACCACCATTCGATAACCATACGAGCAGTTTGGCAAGGACGCGCACTTCCTCGGGAGAGCGTGGGCCCAACTGGCGGAGCGCATTAAGCCTCCGAGGGCAGACATAATTCCCCCGTCCTTTCAGCACGGCTGCACGATAGCTTTTATTCAGCGCTCGATTCAAGTCGGGTGCATCTTTATGGACGAGCTGATCTTGAAGGTTCAGCGTATTTGTCGAGATGACGACCCGTTTGGCATTCTGGGATGCCCATGCGAATGCAGGCACGAGGTACGCCATTGACTTACCTGTTCCTGTCCCCGCTTCCACGAGGAGATGTTTGCTCTCTGATAACGCCTCAGCGACGGCGCGGGTCATGGTGACCTGCTGTGAACGATGTTCATAGCCCTCGAAGCGTTGAGCGAACGGCCCACCTGGTTCAAGGAGGCTGACGATCTCCTCGATATCAAAAGGAGCTGAATCTTCTTCAGAGGGTTTGGGTTCTGATACCGGCGTTTTGGGAAACGAGATTGAGTAGGGAACGTGTTCCTGATTTTCATCATCCTGGACCCTGAGGTCGTAAGCCGTGTCAAACACCCAGCTCCCACCCCAGGCGACATCCGCACTGAAGCGAGATATTTCTTCCAGGAGCGGGAATGGCAGCGCAAGAATTTGATCAAACAGTCGTAGAAAAACTTGTCGGGTCGTCTCGGCATCATCAAGCGCACGGTGTGAGGTGAGCACTGGAATTTGCAGCGCTTGTGCAAGTGAGACGAGGTTATAACGGCTGGCGGTCGGCAACATCACCGAAGCGAGATCGAAAGTATCCAGCGTTTCGTTGTCCTTGAAAAGATTCCAGCGGTTCATGAAGCCAACATCGAAGCGGACGCTGTGTCCGAGGATGGGACAATCGCCGACAAAGGCTTCTATGTCAGGTAACACGCGCTGAAATCGTGGGGCGCCGGCGAGCATAGCGTCCGAGATTCCCGTGAGGCTTTCGATCAGTGGGGATAGGGGACTTCCTGGATTGATGAGGCTGGAATAGGTATCCTCTACGCGGCTGCCACGAAATTTGACCGCGCCTATCTCGATCACAGAATCTCGCTTGGGATCTAGACCTGTTGTTTCGATATCAAAAGACACAAGTGTGCGCATGGAGAGGGTGATTATAGCATTGCCGGGGTTCAACCATGCTATACTGCAGCATCATGAAATTTGGTCATTATGGGAAAAAGCCAGAGTACCCTGAAGCTTGCTGCAGGGATGAATGGCAAGCAGGTCATGGGGGTGGAAACCCCCATACAGGCTTTTTCCTTGGAAGAGGCCCCGCAGCTTGCTGCGGGGTTCTTCACTTCGGAAGAACACCCCAAATTGAAGGGAAACGAAATCTGAATGTGGGGGTTCTACATTACGAGAAAACCATTACCGATGGACGGGCGCACTGATGTCCAGCGAGAAAGATGATCTCTCGCTGGTGGAAGAAGCAGGCAGCGATCCAGAGGCATTCGGCGAGCTCTATGAACGCCATGTTCGAAAGATCTATAACTATATCTACTATCGAACAGGCAATCATCACGATGCCGAGGATCTAACCGCCAGAGTTTTCCAACGTGCTCTTCGGCATGTCGGAAATTTTGAGGACAAAGGCGTACCTTTTACTGCCTGGCTTTATCGGATTGCGCACAATCTGGTGGCGAACTGGCATCGCGACAGAAGCCGTCGGCCGGTTGTACCTTTAGATAAGTATGTCGCTGTAAGTGAGGCTGCGGAGCATCCTGAATTCGAAGCGATCGCGCAGGAGGAACAACAGATGCTTCTTGTAGCCGTACGGCGGCTTCCCGCTGACCGACAGGAGCTTCTCATTTTGAAGTTCGTCGAACGACTTTCGAATGCCGAAATCGGTCAGATCATGGATCGGACCGAAGGTGCTATTAAGAGCCTCTACCACCGCACGTTGATCGCGCTGCGGGAGGAAGTCGAAATGATCGTGAAAGGAACCGAGGGCGGTCCCGAAGAAGAGGATTAAATCGTATTAGAGATAATCAAGGAAGCTGATGATTTAAGATGTATAAGAAGAAGAATTTAGAAGCGAGATTATCCGAAGCACTTGTACCGGTGGAACCGAGCCCCCAATTTGCTCGAACGCTGCGCGCGCGCTTGGTGAATTATGAGGGCGGTCAGCCGATCTCGGGATGGACGCTTCTCGTCCTAATTGGAACTGCGTCTCTGTTAATTCTTACGTCATTTGGATTATTTATACGCATCGTCCTCAGCCTCATCGCCATCCTGGGTTTCCTCGGAGAACGACGCCGGCGTTCTTCCGGTACACGGATCGCGATTTCCTGAAGTAGACCTCATTCAAAGTTCGCCAAAATCGAATAAATCCGTTTCTGTTGTCCACAGTCTTCGTTCGAGGATGGATGTCAGGGCGACCGAATCGTGCTCGCCTGGGTCGTTCACCATGGGTTACGCAAAAGGGCTGCCACGAAGGGCGGCCCCTACGCAATGGAACATGTTGGGGATTGCCACGCTCCGGCGCGGGCGCCTGCGCTCGCAATGACAATGAGAAGGGAACAAGCAATAGGGGAACAGGCACAAAGGGAAAAGGTACAAAGTGAAAAGGTACAAAGGAAACAGGCAAAAAGGGATTAGGTAATAAGGGAATCGGCACCGAGGGTCGTGGCAACAAGGGATTGGAGGGTGTGGTTGAGAGGGGGAGGATCTTGGTATTTTTTCCGAGTCATTTCTATGGGGTTTATGTCATAGGACCGGCACGAAGACCGGCCCCTACGCGGAGGGGAAAGTTGATGTTCAGAACAAACCCCAATCCCCGCCAGCTCCGTCCTCCATCATGCTCGGATCCCACATCTCCATGCCGACTTTGATTGTGGTGGAGATCTCTGCTGTTTCCTCGGCCTTTACGCGTGTCATATCCAACATGGCGGGACCATAAGGACAGAAGGGGGTCGTGAGTATCATATTGATCTCGATCTCGTCGTCGTTATGGCTCACATCACGTACCAGCCCTAGCTCGATGATGTTCAACCCCAGCTCGGGATCCATGACCCCGCGCAAACCTGTCCTGATTTTCTCAGCTAACGGCGGATCGGTGGAGTCAAGCTCCCAAATTGTGGTTGGCGTGTCTGATATCTCCGACATCTGCCTGGCCTCCTTCGATGCTGATTGAATATGTACAGTGGGTGTCGCCATCGAGCAGACAGCTCACCCGTTCCACGGGTAAATCAAGCGCCTGGGCGATGAAGGATTGGTCGACAAGACAAACTTCAGGGTGCTTCTGACCGATCTGGTAATAGGGGCAACTGAGTTCCTTCAAGATGATCTCGCCGTCATTGATCTCATATTCGGCTTCGAATCCTTCTTCATCGAGCAATGTGATAAGCCGACGCAGTCGCTCCTCCAGCGGGAGACCCACAAGCTGGCTGGCGTAGGTCTGAGCCATCGAATCGGCGACCCCTGAGAATATGTTTTTCAAGGAGTCATCCGGCAGGGTGTCTTTCATCTCGACGAGGATTCGATTCATGAGTCGGAGGTAGCGGGTGGGGAAGAGCTCGTAGGCTTCATCGGTGAGGGAGAAAAGATGGTGAGGGCGTCCCACGCCGTGCTTGATCTCCTCAGCCTGAATGAGACCATCAGCTTGAAGGCTGGCGAGGTGATGACGGACCGAGACCGGCGAAATTTCTGCAGCTTCTGCCAGCTCCTTTACCGTACATTTTCCCTGCGCCCGCATGGTTCGCAAGATTACGTCCCTCGTATGAGAACTCATCCTGAGGGAGTATAGCACGCCGGGTGAGAAAGTGTCAATATTTCCTATTATTATCATATTTATTCTGCATGAATCTGGCTTCAAGGGCTAACCAAAGAGAATATTTCTTATAATTCTCACTAATATTGACAGAGGAGAGGGGCGCGTGCTATAATTCCGCCGGGTCATAATTGGCTGCTACAAGGCAGTGCACCACTCGGAGGAAACTATATGAATGCAACACTGGAGATAAAAAACCTGCATGTCTCCGTTGAGGGCAAAGAGATTTTAAAAGGTGTTGATCTCTCCGTTAACAAAGGGGAAGTACATGCGTTAATGGGACCAAACGGCACTGGGAAATCGACACTTGCAAATGCGCTCATGGGGCATCCTGCGCTTGATGTCACGGAAGGCGACATATTATTCCAAGGGGAGGACATCTTAAAGATGGCGCCCGATGAACGCGCGCGGGCAGGTCTATTTTTAGCATTCCAGTATCCGATAGCTATCCCCGGTGTCTCGCTGGCGAACTTCCTTCGCACAGCGATCAACGCTCGACGCAAAGCCGAAGATGAAGATGATAAAGGGATTCCCATCCCAGAATTCCGCAAGCTGCTGAAGGAAAAAATGGATCTGTTGGAGATGTCGCACGAATTTGCCGGCAGGTATTTGAATGAAGGTTTCTCCGGCGGTGAGAAAAAACGAGCGGAAATCCTCCAACTCGCAACCCTTGAACCCTCGATCGCAGTTTTAGATGAGACGGACTCGGGTTTGGATATTGATGCGTTAAAGATTGTTGCTGGCGGGGTTAACGCGATTTCTGGACCCGATCTAGGTGTGCTCATCATTACCCACTATCAACGCATCCTTAACTACATTAAGCCGGATTTCGTTCACATCATGCTCGATGGCCGCGTGGTCGAGTCCGGTGGGGCGGAGCTCGCCCTGCAGCTCGAAGAACATGGTTATGACTGGGTTCGTGAGAAGCATCAAGTGTCGGTAGCAGGTTAGGAGACGATATGGCAGCAACCTCTGATTTAACACATCTCGAAGGTATTGACGAGTATGAGTTCGGCTTCAGCGATCCCGACGTCTCGGTTTATAAGACCCGCAAAGGGCTTGACGAGGAAGTTGTCCGTCAGATCTCCGAAATGAAGGGTGAACCGGCGTGGATGTTGGAATATCGATTGAAAGCGCTGCAGCATTACATGGATCGACCGATGCCGAATTGGGGCGCCGATCTCAGCAATATCAATCTGGATGATATCTACTATTACGTGAAACCCACCGATGTAGAGGGTCAATCTTGGGATGATGTGCCCGACTCAATCAAGGACACCTTCGATCGATTGGGCATCCCCGAGGCCGAGCAAAAATTTCTCGCCGGTGTGGGTGCGCAGTACGAATCGGAGATGGTCTACCACAGCATTCAGGAGCACCTCGAAGAACAAGGCGTCATTTTCGTGAGCATTGAAGATGGACTTCGGCTTCATGAGGATTTATTCAGGGAGTATTTTGGCACCGTCATTCCGTATACGGACAATAAGTTTGCAGCCTTGAACAGCGCTGTGTGGTCGGGTGGTTCGTTCGTCTATGTT
>CBDVCG010000039.1:0-9832 GCA_965372425.1 uncultured Anaerolineales bacterium | reverse complement strand
CATCTGCTGTGACCAGAGGGCCCATGAGTGTGTCATCGTGTAAAGGGTCACCGATCCTGACTTGTGCATATGCGCTCACCAATTTCTGGGAAAGTGTCTCCCCAATGTCCTTGTGCATGATGATGCGGCGTGTTGATGTGCATCTTTGTCCGGCTGTCCCCACCGCCCCAAACAGGATCGCCCGTACTGCCAGCTCGATGTCTGCGTCATCTGTGACAACAATGGCGTTGTTGCCGCCTAATTCGAGTATGGTGCTTCCAAATCGCCGTGCGACGGTCTCTGAGACATGGCGACCAATTTTTGTCGAGCCTGTGAAGGAGATCAACGGGATTCTGGGGTCATTTAACATCAGTTCGCCCACATCCCGTCCTGAACCGATGATGAGATTGAAGATCCCACGCAATCCATGATCTGCCATAACCTGGTTGGTAATGTGCTGCACGGCGACGGCCGTAAGTGGAGTAGATGAGGAAGGCTTCCAGAGCACGGGGTCACCGCACACAGCCGCGATGGCGGCGTTCCAGGACCAAACGGCAACGGGGAAATTGAAGGCGCTGATGACCCCCACAATTCCCAGCGGATGCCATTGCTCATACATCCGATGTGCAGGTCGTTCGGAGTGCATGGTAAGACCGTATAGCTGGCGGGAGAGCCCTGTTGCGAAATCACAGATGTCGATCATCTCCTGGACTTCACCGTGTCCCTCGGCTCTTATTTTGCCCATCTCCAGGCTCACCAGATCACCCAACGGTTCTCTTACCTCGCGCAGAGCATTACCTAAGTCTCGCACGACCTCTCCCCGTTTAGGTGCGGGAACCTCGCGCCAGATGAGAAATGCTTCAGAGGCGATATCGACCATCTCTTTATAAGATTGTGGAGTCGCCTGGACAACTTTCGCAATGACCTCCCCGGTTGTGGGATTGTAGGAACTAAGTTCTTTACCTTTCGAATCCATGATCCAACCATCGCTGCCTGTGCAAGCACCTGCGTTGACCGGTTTTAGCTGAAGTTTATCGAGAAGCGCGCTCATTTGATGACCTCCCATAGTCGATTTTCAAGGTGGAAGTGTAGCACACGCAGGAGAAATTCTTAATATAACCTCCCGCCGCCGGGATTCTCAGAAGCGAATGAATGTCTGCCAGAGAATACTTGCCCTTCAATCAATTTGTGATTGAAGCAGCCGAAGTAGTGAGCGGGTAGCGAGCAAGTCGGTGCTGATGACGCCTCGGACTTCTCCATCTTCGACCACGGGCATGGCAGAGATCTCATGATGTTCTAGCTTCCGAATTGCTTCGAGTAAGCTCTCGTCCGGCGCGGCTGAGATTACGTCCGGGGTCATGATGTCGGCAACGGACATTTCTCCGAGCTCGCCCGTACCTACTGCGCGTGTGATGTCCCAGCGTGTGACGACGCCGGCGAGGTCTTGGTCCTCGGACAACACTGCGAGGATCGAGCACCCGGCTTCGATGAGTCGTTCAGCGCACGTTCTCATATCACTGGAGAGATGAACTGTCGGAATTTGTGCCATCACGTCTGATACGGAACGGTCGCTCTCGCTTGCAGCGATGCGTCGTATGCTGATTTTTTCGGCAGCTTCGCAGGGGAGCATGTCGCTATCTGCCGTCAGAAAATCGACCAATTCTTCCATGTTTCGGCGGATGACCGTATCCCGATATTTCTCGGCAGCAAGCCGGCGTTTCTGTGCGAGTTTATCTAAATCAGGGGCGTGGCTCTTCAGCCAATTCTCGACTTCCTCCCGCTTTCCAAGAAGTTCGTCGGGGATGCGTAAATGATGTGGGGTCTTAATAAGATGTTCCTGCGCAGCGAAGATGACGCCGCCTGAATTTACAAGGTAGTCGGTCGCGATAAGTGTGCCGCCGGCACGATATACCTCTCGCTCCATTCGCGCTCGGGAAGCCTTCCGGGCCGGATCGGGGGAATAAGTGTTCGCTCCTTCGATGATCAGCATCCAGGTTCCCATCTTGTCCACAGTGGTGCAAGGATTCGTAGATGTGTCCACATCCAGATAATTCGCAACGGGTGTGGCGGGTATGAGACAATGTGCATCTTCCCTGAGAAGGTCATTCGGCGATGTGGTGAATTTCATCGCCTGAAAAGCATCCTGATGCGTCGTGTAATATCGATGGCATACCTCACCGGTGTCTTGCCACAAATTGAATAACAGATCGATGGGCAATCCTTCCTGACTATAGAGACTGCCGCTGGCATCGCTAATCCCGATCACACGGCTGTCAGGAATTTGATCCTTCAGGATACGGGCGGCATGCGCCCCAACAGCGCCAAATCCCTGGATGAGAACCGATATTTCGGAACCTGTAGGTATTGCGACGTCTTTGAATCGCGTAAGTATATTCATGCGGGGAAGCTCATCAAGGAGTGCCTCCAGGGCGATGATCACGCCCCCGGCAGCGGCTCCGAGCTGATCGATTCGATTGCCGCCCATGTCCACCGGTTTGGAGAGCGCATTATCCAACCCATTCTCGATCGCGATCGTCTTCATGTCATCGTCGTTCGTGCCGACATCGGGGCCTGGAAGATAAATATCCGTATAGCGGCGAAGGAGGCGGGCAAAACCCTTCACAACTCGACGATGCTCATCATCGGACAGGGGGGATGAGGCGACAATTCCAGATTTTCCACCCCCATATGGAAGAACAGCAGCAGCGTTCTTAAGGGTCATGCCTCTCGCCAGGTTGTGGATCGCGGCAGGTGTGACATCCGGCAGCATACGGATGCCGCCCATCGAGGGGCGCCCCATGGCAAGGTTGTCGACAACCAGGTACCCCCCGATCTCCTCTTCCGATTCATCGTCCCACATGCACACCACCAGATGAGGGCCAAGACTGTCGATTTCAATGCCGAGCCGCAACAGCCGATCGATATCAAGCGGCCCGAATTCCATATAGACTTTCCCGTTTTCCCTGATAAGACGATTCTTCCAGGTTCGCTCTGGAAGTCTATCTCTGAGGAGTTGCTCCATGGTTTTCGGGATCATCGCTCCCTCCTTCTAGGGAAGATGCGCATGGTTCACCTCAAGTTTTAATCGAGGGATGATCGGAATTGGAGTTTCTTGAGAGCGTCGGGGTGCAACTTGGGATAAAGTGACAACATGCCAGGTGATGCCAGAGATCGAAGGAGCTGTATCGTTTTTTTTACAGCTCCTTCTTTCATCCAGTTATTAGTGTAAATTTTTCGCAGCGATAACGCTCAATCCGTTTTCGGTGAGCGCATCTGCGGTTCGATTCAGGGAATCTAACTTGTCCAAGAAATTTAGCGTCAGATAATCCCAGTCTCCTGATTCGATGATTTCTGACTTATCTCTGAAGTAATCGAGGATGTCGGAGGGATGCTCTCTGGTTTCGTCGATCTCTGGATCAGCGCCTTCGTGCTTTGCAGAAATATTGGCGACGTGCCCCGCAATCTCCACCAATTCGTCACGTCGATTGTAGGGCTGACGTACGATGGACTTGTAGGTTTCAATAATGTGATGTTCAAACCTGACGACTTCTTCAAACCCGAGAGATTTCCGAAACTCCGCGGTGATCTCCATCGTTGAATTATTGATCGAGTTGCTCCAATTGAAACCAATAAGGGGAGATGAGCCATCGTCACGGCTGAACAATTTTGCCCCGATCAGCGTCCATAACGCTGCGTATGGATTGTCGTTGCCCATAAATACAGAGATCTTAAATTCGATGTCCACGCCGAGCTTATGGAGCATATATCCGAGCAAAACCGTGCCGGAGTTGACGTTCAAGACCTGCCGAACACCGTAATTGGTATAGTAGTACAGATATTCATCCAGCCACTTCAACGCGTATTCGTTGGGCTGCCCCACACCCCCGAAGTAGCCCGTTATCGTCTCCGGGCCGCCGAGGTGGATATTGGAGCCATCTGTCCCCTTCGTATCCAATGTTTCAACGTAGCTTGCACCGATGATCTGCATCGCAATCGCCATCGCAAGCAGATCACCATCTTCTTCCTGTTCTTTCATCTTCCGCACCCGGATGAAACGTCCTGGCACGAGGGCTTCATTTTCGATCGCCCGTTTTATGCAAGCGACAAAATATGGGAAATACTGACAGGCACTGATCTCCAACGTGACAGCATACTCATCCGAAAAGGTCGTCTTCTCGTACTTGGCGCCCAGAACTTTCTTACGATATTGCACCATTTTTATGAAGGCGTTTTCATCGCGCATCTGTTCAACCCAATCCAGGTCGCTGATATAGTCGGGTGCCAGATCGGAAAGTCTTTCACGGAGCGAACCGATATCGCTCGCCGTCTTCGCCTTCTGGTTTATCTCTTCAGGGCTGCCGTATTTGGCGACAACCTTAAGAAATTCCTCGACGACGGTCATATCAGGATCAAGTAGCACGTCGTTAATGTTATCCAGGCGGGAAGCTGGGATTCGCAGGAGATCGCGGATTTCTTCGCTCATAAGAGATTTTCCTCCTTCTCTTTTATCTTCAATGTTTCTCTTGTTTCAATTCAATCTAAAAGTTTAATCAAGTCTTCATACTCATCATCGGGCATGCTGAACCAGTTTTCAGGCTGCGGGAATTCTTCGTCTTTTACCTCTTGAACATACGCCCGTATTCCATTTAATATGACTTCGCCGGCATCTGCATACACCTTTGCCATGCGAGGTTTGAACTTTGGATATAGGCCAAACATATCGTGGTAGATGAGCAGTTGTCCGTGTGCATGGAGTCCGGAGCCGAGGCTGATGTTGAAGCAGCTTTCCATCCGATCCGTGATGATTTTACTGAGACGTTCGGGGATCATCTCAAACAGAATGGCAAATGTGCCTGCCTCCTCGAGCGCCTTGGCATCATCGACGATTTTTTTGGCTTGCTTTGCGCCTCTTCCCTGAACCCGGAACCCGCCGAGTGCGCTCACGCTCTGAGGCGTCAGCCCAAGATGGCCCATGACAGGTATGCCTGCTGCGGCGATTCCTCGCACGCGATCGGCCATCTCCACGCCGCCTTCGAGTTTTACCGCATCGCAGCTTGCTTCTGCCATAAATCGACCTGCATTTCGGATGGCTGATTCGACGCTTGCCTGGTAGGACATATATGGCATGTCCCCGATCAACCAGGCATTCGGTGAACCCCGACGAACGGCCTGACTGTGTCGGATCATATCGTCCATCGTCACAGGTAAGGTGCTGTCAAAGCCGAGCATAGTCATGCCCAAACTATCACCGACGAGGATGATATCGACTTCCGCAAGCTCCTGAAAATGGCCCGTAGGGTAGTCGTAGCAGGTGAGCATCGTGATGGGGATGCCCTCCTCGACTTTGCTAAAGAGCGTCCTCAGGGTGACCTTCTTTCGTTCACTCATGGTTCCTCCCAAACTAGGTAGATGAAATAAAGCCACCAAGTAGAGCGCGTGAGATAAAGGACATCTTCGCTGGTGGCCAAACAAAGTGCATGTTCCCTCCCGGGAACTGTTCCCTCTCGGGAACTTCAATTCTAAACATCAGTCTAGGCGAAAGGGATGGACATCACAAGTTACGTACATCCATCTGGAGCGTGAGATTCCCCACATGATGACGCCGTGAGGTAAATTATGGGAAAAAGCGAGAATACTCTGCGGCTTGCTGCAGGGATGAAGGGCAAGGTGGGGGTATGGGGGTGGCACCCCCAATGGGTTTTTCCTAGGAAGATGCCCCGCAGTTGCGGGGTTCTTCACGCCTTGACCAGATTGAAAGGGAGCGGATCCTAGGGTTGGATTCTTGTCCCCGGTTTCTCTCCGAGAAGGGTCAGGCGTAAGCTGTCCGGTTTTTCAGCACTGAAAATGCGCACATCTGCGAGGGGTGTTTGTTCGGCGATCTTCATCGCTTCAGTGACCTTGGATGCCATCCCGCCGGTGACATCAGCGCCCTCGGTGTGAGCGAGATCGAGTGTCTCGAGATCCGAGGGTGTAAGTGTGGAGATCAATCCAGACTTCTGCGCTGGCTGCGCATAGACACCAGCCTCCCGGCCGGCGATCAATACTCGGTCGGGAGGCAGGATCGTGGCAAGAAATCGAAAAACCTGTTCTGTCGAGACGATCGAACCTCCGCGCACACGATCAAAGGCCACATCGCCATGAACGAGGGGAATAAGGCCATGCTCGAGCGAGTGTTCGATCGGCGTGACGGCCATCTCCATGAGAGCGCCATCCTCACAAATCACAGAAGCCGAGGGCGAGAAGGACATCACGGGAAGACCGGCATCCTTGAAGATTTGCATACAAATCTCGTGAAGCTCACGAGCTGCCTGCCACACTTCCAGGAACCCCGCCCAATCATCTGGCGATCTGACTCCTTCGGTGGTTTGATACTGCTGTGCAACATGATGCCCGAACGAACCTGATCCATGACCAATGATAAGCCTCGTATCGGGATTGGATCGCCGAGCATCGGCAATCTCCATGGCAAGACGTTGAATGGTGTCCAACCTGGCTGTCTTAAGCATGGTTTTTTCTGTGATCAGAGAGCCACCCAACTTCAAGTAATTCATCACTCAATTGTACTCACGAACGCAGCCGTCGCGCCGGCATCGATGATGGACAGACGTACCACTTCCACATTTTCTTTATCCGTGAGCGCGAGCATGAAACCGCCTATGCCGCCTCCCGAAAGCTTAGCGCCGGATGCATTCGCATGACGAGCGGCTTCGTTAAGCTTTTCGAGACGTTCCGAACTCACACCAAGCTCTTCAAGTTTGGACTGATTCTCGTTCATCAACTTTCCTAAGATCTCGTGATTTCCTTCGATCATTGCAATCCGAGCTTGCCTCGAAATTGCTCCGATACTCTGGAATAGGTCTTCAAAGCGGCTTGGATTTTCCTGCCATGCTCTCCGCACCTGACTGACTGCAGTCGCAGTGGACGTTCGCTCACCGGTATCCCCGAGCACAAGCCAGAGGGGCGAGCGGAGGTTCAGGAATTCGGGTTCTTGATCCCGGATAAAGAAGACCACCCGATCATGGGCTACGACGGTGTTGTCGATGCCTGAGGGCGTGCCATGATGGATTTGTTCAGCTTTATAAATTATCCTGGATATTTCAGAAGGGGAGATTGGTTTTTCAAAGAATCGCCCAAGCGCCTTAATCACGGCAGCGGAGGCGGCGGCACCAGACCCCAGGCCGGAGGATGGAGGTATCGACGATTTGAGGACGATATGGAGGGGGTCAAACTGCTCGATTCCCACACTTGTGAGAAATTCCTGGACGATCAGGGCGAGGGGATCGTTGAGGGTGGCTTCGTGTAGCCATCGTGAATACCCAATAGCAGGGGCTTCAATCAGCATATCGTTCTGAGCGCCTTCTTGGAGCGGCGAGATCCCAGCGCTGGCGCGTAAGTCTTCAAGTGGGGCAGCGATCGCGGGCATGCCGAAGACTACTGCGTGCTCGCCGAAGAGAATCACTTTACCGGGAGCACTTGCTTGGATCATATCGGGAAATAGAGGATGACGATGACGCTGAGCCCCCAGAGAATGCCCGTCGCCATGAGCGCTTTATCGGTGAGCACCAGTTCTTCTGGGGCGCCGCCTTTATTCTCCACATGAATAAGGTAGAGATAGCGAAATATGCCATAGATGACGAAAGGGATGGTGAGCATCATCAAGTGATTATCGGGCAAATTTTCTGCGCTGAAGGTGTACAAAGCGTAAGCGATAATTGTCGTGCTCGAGACAATGGCGATGAGTTGATCGACGAAGGGAATGGTATAGCTATCCAGAACACGCCTGGATGAGTTTGCGTTCTGTGCCATCAGGACCATCTCAGCTCGACGTTTCCCCAATCCCATGAACAGCGCTAAGAGGGTTACGCACATGTACATCCATGGTGAGAAGCGTGCGACTGTGATGAGCGTCACGCCCGCTGTCACCCGTAGGACATAGCCGGTCGCCAGGACGAGGACATCAATGATGGGAATATGTTTCAGCTTGAATGTATAGAGGAGTGTGAGCACAAGGTAAGTGAGGAGGACAGCGATAAATCCTGGGCTTAAAGAAATACCGATTGAAATTGAGATGATGAGAAGAACCACAATTGTGACCTTGGCGATCCGGGCTTCGAGTCTGCCGGATGCCAGGGGGCGGTTCTTCTTAATAGGGTGGAGCTTGTCCTGTTCTAGATCGACAAGATCATTTATCAGATAAATCGCACTCGCACCAAGACAGAATGAGATGAAACCAGCCGTCGTTCGAAGGAACGGCTCCAGCTGAAATAACTGCTGATCGAATACTAGGGCAGCGTAAATCAGAAGATTCTTAATCCACTGTTTTGGCCGCATGGCTTTTATGAGCAACTTGATCATGCGCGCATAATAGCAGGAAGATTTCATCCAAGCAAGGGAAACGTGTTTCCCACATCATCTGAGCGCAATGTGCTGTGAACCTCTTTCGTGTAGAATTTCGGTGTGACCTCGAAAAAAAGGATCGATATACTGCTCCTCGAGAAGGGGCTGGTGGAGAGCAGAAATCAAGCCCAGCGACTTGTAATGGCTGGGAAAATTCGCGTGGATGGTCAGCTAATCCACAAGGCCTCTCAGATGATCCAATCTGATGCGGAAATCGACGTTATCGCAGGTCCCCGCTATGTATCCCGGGGGGGCGAGAAGCTCGCCGGTGCGCTGGCTGATCTGGCTGTTGATGTAGCGGGGAAGGTGTGTGCAGATGTGGGCGCCTCGACAGGGGGATTTACGGACTGCTTGCTGCAGCATGGCGCCTCGAAGGTTTACGCTATTGATGTGGGTAAAGGCATCCTGCATTGGCGGCTGCGCAACGATCCCAGAGTAATTCTTTTTGAACGGACCAATGCAAGATACCTTGAAGAATTGCCAGAACTCATCGATTTGGTTACAGCGGACGCTTCGTTCATCTCTCTCAAATTGCTCCTCGGACCGATCTCGAATTGGCTAGCGCCAGGAGGAGAGATTATCTGTTTAATCAAGCCTCAGTTCGAAGCTGGTCGCGATCTCGTCGAGCGAGGCGGAGTTGTGAAGGATACTGAGGTCCATCGGCAGGTAATCCGTTCGATTGCAGAATACGTAAAAACCATGGGTCTTCATCATATAGGACTGACTCGATCCGTTCTGAAAGGACCGAAGGGGAATGTTGAATTTTTCTTGTACTGTGTCAAGGAGGGTGAATCCATCCCTTTGGAGGATCTGATAACTCCGATTTTTCCTGAAGACGCATGATTTTTCCTGATGAGGGGGCCAAGCAAATTCGCATAGCCATTATTAGGTATGGCATTTTCGCATGATAATGAGGCTTCATCCGTGGTACATCATCTCGTCGTGGTTTCAATTTCAATCGTGCCCCCACTTTTTTAGAAGCCAGACGCATGTTTGATTTTCCCTGTCGGGGTATAATCGCCGGCTGACCGATATGAATCGACGAAACCGGACCATTATCGCATTATTCATAGGGATCCTGCTCAGCGGGATTGCGCTCTACTCCGTCTTCAGATGGTCTGGATGGGATGAGTTGCAGGCGGCGTTAAGCGATATCGAACCGCAGTTTCTTCTGCTTGCTTCTGTTGTCTTCATCATCTCCATGTTCACTCGAGCAGCATGTTGGCATACGTTGTTGGAAAGATCCGTAAGTTATGGACGTGTTGTAGCTGTGCTTAACGAGGGGTATCTGCTCAATAATGTCCTTCCCTGGAGGTTGGGCGAGATAGGTAAGGCCGTGATCATGGGAAGCCAGGAAGGGATGTCGATCCTCCGGGCGTTGTCGACGATCTTCGTAGAGAGGAGCTATGATCTCTTCAGTGCGCTAGCGCTGCTCATCGGTTTGCTGCCTCTTGCT
>CBDVCG010000038.1:0-10155 GCA_965372425.1 uncultured Anaerolineales bacterium | reverse complement strand
GAAGGATCTGGATGGATCATGACTACGGCAGGATTCTATGATTCGATAATCGTATTGATTCCAAATGCACTCGCCGCTAAAAGTGCAGTAGCAGGGATGGTAAACACCCAGGCAGCCAGCATGTCGCGCAACACAGTCCAACGGACCTGGCTGACTCTTTCTGCCGCTCCCACGCCGGTGATGGATGACCCCATAACTTGAGATGTGCTCACGGGACCGCCCAGGTAGGCTGCGCCGAAGATAACGGTTGCACTGGCAACTTGGGACGTAAATCCGTGAATGGGCCGAATGCGAAAGATACGGGCGCCTAGCGTCCGAATCAATCTCCAGCCACCGAGTGCGGTCCCCAGGGCGATAGCGGCAGCGCTGACCGTCACCACCCACAACGGCACGACAAAGGTGTCCATAATTCCCGCGGTGACCAGCGCAAGCGTGATCACACCCATCGTCTTTTGCGCGTCATTCGTACCATGGCCGAGCGCCAGCGCGATCATAGTAAAAAATTGGGATCGGCGGAAGAACGAGTTAACTTTTGGTGTTGAACCCTTCACAGTCCATAATGTAATACGCATAAGAAGAAACGCGGTCAGCAATCCAAGAATGGGCGCTAGAAAAAGGGCAACCATGATCCGAAGTAACCCGGACGGGTAAATGGCGCTGGTGCCAGCGGCAACCAGTGTGGCCCCCAGCAGCCCTCCCAAAAGCGCATGGGACGATGATGATGGCAGGCCAAAGTACCAGGTGATGAGATTCCAGACGACGGCGCCGACGAGCGCGCCAACAAGAACCGAGAGCGTTATCGCATCTGGATCAAGTAAACCTTCACCAATCGTTTTCGCAACCGCGACGCCAAACAAAAACGGAGCGACAAAGTGAGCGATTGCAGCAAGTGTAAGTGACATCCGAGGGCTCATTGCGTTGGAAGCAATCGGCGTAGCTACTATATTAGAGCTGTCATGCACACCATTGAGGAAATCAAAAACAACGGCCAAAACGATTACCACAAAAAGCATCGTGCCTCCAAGTTGACTCTCCCGATGAAAGAATATGACATCAGTTTGACCTAATCCCTTTCAAATAAATGAAGCGGATCTTCTCATTCCCTATTCTAGTAATTTACGCATTATGCGCCGCTGCTATTGAACCTGATGATCCGCACTTCAAACAGACAGTCTTCTTATCCATGCTCGGAGTTATTGGGCTTGAAAAGACACATCGATTATTGCGTCGCTTTAAGGTGGTATACGGTTCTTTATCCAGATCTCCCAGGACGGTCACAACGCTCGGGATAGGGATAAAGAGTCAACCATCTCGTCTTGCAGTCTTATCTTCAAGGCGCGCGAGCAACTTAAAAAGGTTGCCGGGCAAGCGTCTCTCGAACGGTCAAATTATCTTCGACAACAAGATTGCTATTATTATAAACCGCGTAAATGGTGGTTCCCATGATGATTCTCTAGCGACACCCTAACTGCCGTTATTCTGCTGTTGGGCTCCTGGGAGTCGAATAGAGCATCCGGGGATCATCAGCATAATAGTGAAATACCTGATACTCGGATAAATCTTCTATTAGCTTCTCGTCCTTCACGTCCCCTCGCGACCATGAGATGAGGAAATCGCTATCCAAGAATGGCGGCGCAAGCAGGATTAGATTAGCGTATTCCATCCAATGTTCGCTGTGGACGATCACTAATGCCTCTTCAAGCTCTTGATGTTCGATGAACTCTATCGGATCACCGGAGATATTGTACAAGCCTCGCATCCCGCCCAATCGTACTGGAAGATAGAAGACGATGTTTCCCAACATCAGTACTGCCAAGACGCCGATCGTGAGCGGGCGACGCCATCGAGCGGATGGGGCTTCTGTAAAGAATCCACCCGCCCATGCCGCTCCGGCTGCGCTCGTTACCGCCAACGCCGGCAGTGCCTCGTAGTAATACCTCGGTCCAAACAACCATGAGCCAATCCAATACGCCGCATACACGATGACCAATCCCGGGAAGATCCCGAAGAACAACAATCCATCCCTGTTACGACGAAGCGAGAGGAGTCCAAAAGGCAGGAACAGCCAGGAGATATACGGCCAGCCAAAAAGGTCATGCTGTCCCGCGCGCAAACTGAAAGAAGCGTTGTCGAGCGCGATAGCGATGCTGTGTCCATTTTCGGTGACCCCTATGCCTGGGCCAAAACCCACGCGATCGTAGCTCCACCAGAGCGTATAGGGATTAATGCGAGGGTCGCCCGTAAGCGCCACTTGCCAGATAGGCAGAAGTCCCGCCACGAGAAGGACCACCGCACATACACCCACCAGATGGTAGCGCACGACACGACTGCCCCGCACTAGCATATAGAGCGCATGCAGGATAAAGGGGATGGAGACTCCCAGGGAAGTGAGCGGCCGCGTGATGACCAACAGCCCCATGGATAGCCCTGCAAGGGCTACCAGCAGCCATTCTTGGGATTCTCCACCAGATTCATGACGCGAACGCGGTGGAAACAATTTCAACCAGGCGAGACTAAATGCCGCGGTGAGGAACAAGCTGAAGTTATGCGACATCAGGGTGCCCGACAGCATCAGAAACATCGGCGATGAAAGCGTCAGCCCCGCGCTCACCAATCCCACCCAAGGGTTGATGATCGTAGATCCTATTCTGTAGACCAACCAGATACTCAGTGCAGCGAACAAAGGGTTTATTAACCATTGAAGGTCGAAGCGCGCGCCCAACGACAGTGCCGCTGGCCAACCGGGAAGGTATTTACCGAACCTCTGGCCCTCGTAATCTACCACGAATGGAACCAAGAAAGCCTTTGGTTCTCGTGGCGATGCCATAGTAATCTCCCCGTCTGCCATCACCTCGGCCTGCCACAATATTGCAAACTCGTCTTCAATGTGTGGGATGCGCTCGAATACGTTCTCCGAGACTCGGGCAGTCACGATAAGGCCAATAAGCGCCAGAATAAAAGCTAGAATGTCAGGCAGTTTGCGTTTCACGATGGAGCCAATTCTTCTCATCACACTCTCTTTAAAGCTCGTAAAGCTTGCTCATGGAGAACACCGTTCGATGCGACGACGCCCACATTATTGGAGAGTTGACGACCCGAAGAAAAATCCAGATCACGTCCGTTGAGATCCGTGACGCGTCCTCCAGCCTCTGTAACGATGAGTGAGCCAGCGGCTTGATCCCAGATAAACTCTTCATAATCGGGCCTCTCCGGGGAGATGAGGCGGAATAATAGGTCCCCCTGCCCAGCAGCCAGCAGCGCATATTTCGCTTGACTGTCCATAAGCACGGCTTCGTGAGATGTCCCCAGCGATGTTACCAACCTTTTCTGTTTAGCCGGGTCGGTGTGTTCTGCCGCAAATGAGCGCAGTATGCGTGCATCAGCGCCCCTGTCCACGTCGGAGACTCGCAGCCGGCTTGCATCGTCTCCCTCCCTGCCCAAGACCCAGGCGCCCCCTCCTTTCACGGCGATCACGGCTGCGCCCTCTCCGCCCTTATCGGGTTTCATCTCTACGTTCAAGTCGGGGCAACCCAACGCACCCAATACAACTTGACCGTTCTCTATCAAAGCCAGCGCGACAACATACTGACCGCCGCGCAAGTATCCTTTTGTGCCATCAATCGGGTCAAGCGTCCAATATCGCAAGCTTGGATCAGCCCCCCCAGTATCAATGCGGGAACAGACCGTCTCTTCATCCTCGTCCGGAAAAATTCGTTGGACGAATTCCGTTACCGCCGTCAACGTCTCCCGCTCCTCCGGGTTCCGTAATACATGGCTGTCCTCCTCAGCCACGAGCGGATCCTCTGGCAGTGTTTCTTTCAGCATACGAGCTACAACTGCCTGGCTGGCAAAATCCGCGACGGTCACAGGGGATCGATCGGATTTGGACAAAGCTGGTGTGACCATCTCACCTTGAATATCACGGCATAGAACCGAGGCCACTCGAACTGCCTGCAACGCAAAATTCGCTTCTGTCGAGTAATCTTCAAACACTTTTTTCTCCTACTTTCAAAATACTGCTGCGGATCATTGTAGTTTTCTGCATTCCCATGAAATCTTAGAATCAATTTGATTGAACCCACCTCGGTACGTGTGAGTGCACCACACTGGCTTCACACAAAATCTCACTTAGATTGAGTACAATTCTACACATCTCTCACACAAGAAGGTATATGACCATGCATTGGTTGGCGCTCATCCTCCTGATTCTCTCTACTTCAGCGTGTGGTATTTTTACTTCTCAACCCGCCGCGCCCGCTCCGATTATCCAAGAAACCACGTCTTCGGACACCATCGTGACCAACACCCCAACCTCACCAGGTGCTTTCCCTGAACCAACAAGCCTAAGCGGTCCTTCGACGAATTTCACCCTTCCTGGTCCAGAGACGGCGACATGGCGCTCGTTCATGGATGGCTTCAATGATCCTCTGCTCCTTACCCACGCTGGAGATGAGCGGTTGTTTATTGTCGAGCAAGATGGACTCATTTGGGTCATCGAAGATGGTCAAAAGGTCCAAGAGCCCTTTCTTGATATTCACCACCTCGTCGGCGCGGATGGGAGTGAGCGTGGTCTCCTGGGACTGGCATTTCATCCGAACTACGACGAGACAGGTCGTTTCTTCGTGAATTACACAAATTTACGGGGAAACACGACCATCTCAAGCTTTTTTACCAGCTCCAATCGAAACAAAGCGGACACAACGAGCGAAAGCATTCTTCTCGAGATCAACCAGCCGTTTTCAAATCACAATGGCGGCGGCATTGCTTTCGGACCCGATAGTTATCTCTACATCGGTACCGGGGACGGCGGTTCCGCAGGCGATCCAAATGGTTTCGGTCAAAATCTGAATGTGCTTCTCGGAAAAATGCTTCGTCTGGATATCGATTCTCAGGCGCCATATGCAATCCCGGCTGATAACCCTTTCATCGACAATGATGGCCTTGGAGAAATATGGGCGTATGGCCTCCGTAACCCGTGGCGATTCTCATTCGATGTGCTTACTGGCGATCTCTACATGGGTGATGTAGGTCAGAACGCATGGGAAGAAGTGAACTTCCAGTCCGCCGATTCACAGGGGGGACTCAACTATGGCTGGAATATTATGGAAGGTTCACACGCTTTTAGCGAAGGAGACCAAACAGGCCTCACCCTTCCCGTTGCAGAATATGACCACAGCCGGGGCTGCTCGATTACCGGCGGGGTCGTCGTGCGCGATTCTCAGCTTCCCGGATGGGAGGGCGTGTATCTCTATGGTGATTACTGCAGTGGACAAATCTGGGGGCTGATACGAGACGAAGGGGGTGGGTGGACCAATTTATCATTATATGAATCCGGAGTAAGGATAAGCTCCTTCGGTCTAGATTCTTCTAATCGAGTCTATCTCGTGGACCACGGGGGAAAAATCTACCGTCTCGACCCTCAGTCACCATAGTGGGTTTGCTGATGCGGCGGGATAAGGCGTCTTGTATTTCAGTGTTTCTTCGCTGAGTCTAACCCGGTGCCTTGCGCCGCCTGGGGATATAGCGCTTTGTTCTGGTGTAGTAATCCTTCGCCATAGGGAAGCGCAGACGCAGCTCCCATTCCTCAAGCTCCAGGAGGGGTTGTGATAGGACAATCCAGGAAGCCATCCAGATCCAGAGTGCATCTCGAGATAGCAGAAGTGCTACGCCAAGAAAAAAGAGAGCTGCCCCAACAAACATCGGCCGACGAATATGAGCATATACATGTCGAGTTTCAAAGGACGCGGTCGGCCATGCGAAGAAACTTCGCCATCCCAGCGATGCGAAAGACCAGAGGAGCATGCCACCACCGCCCACAATGGAAAGCACACCTAGGATGGTCTCTGGCACACTTAAAATTTCAATGAAATCCTCACGCACAGAGGTGGCCCAAAGAAAAGACCACAAGAAACTCACCAGTGCCAGGATGGAGACTAAGTTCGCCAGCCACCAGAACCACCGGCTCAAGCTCGGGGTAACTGCACGAATCAGAATTGCGCAGGTTTCCGCAACCATCGCGGCGAGCAGCGCAAGGAGAAAGGGATTTGTTGAGAGTAGTTCAGCCATGTTACCGCACGAGTATATATAGAACGGTTCCCATAAGGCCAACGACGATTACCGCAGATAGGCTAAGACCGCCCAGAAGGACCCAGAGCGCTAATGTTGAGCGAATGCCCGCCGATCTCGATCCTCCACTTCCATCAATTTGCTCGGTCGAAGAAATCTTCGCCAGATGCAGCTGAGGTCGTGCCAGGTAAATCATCGCCAGGATGACCACGGTCAGCAGAGTTACTGGTGCGAATCCTAACCCCAATCGCACGATTTCATCATACGGAAGACGTTCCAGAATACGCGCAAATCTTTCGGGCGAATTATGGTACAACGAAAATGCACCTAAGGCGGCTAGCAGCGCTGGCAATGCCGTGATGAGCACTAAGCCCACAGTCATGTTCGTGAACTTTCCTGCGTTCAAGGACCATCGTGCGATAAAACCATCCGTCTGAGCCTCACCCTCGACGCTTTCAGCCCGTTTCCGAACCCCGGATGCAAACACAAAAAACACCGCGATGATCACAATGATAAAGAAGAAGAGCGGCGCATACGGCAGAGCCTTTTGAAGATAAGCATCGCCGGGCAGCGGCTCGATGAGAGCGGCAAACCGAACAGGTGAGACAAATGAAAGCAGCCAGAGCGCAGCGGTAGCAAAAAGCATTGGCACGGCAACCAACAGCGCAAGCACGCCCGCAATTCGCCCAATAGGTAGAACTCTGCGCTCCAGAACCTCCTCGCTTCTTTCAACGATATCGACCTCTGCAGCTATCTTCGCCATCGGTCTGTCGAGCACATATAGAACCGCAAGCACAACAATGGCGAAAAGCGTCGCAGGTGCGAAGACTAAGGCCGTGCGGATGAACGACTCTCCAGGAAGGCGTGACAGGAGATTACCAAACCGTGTTGGCGCGAGATAGAACAGCGCCAGCGTAACGATGGACATAAAAAGCATCGGGATCGTCGGGAGCAGCACCAACGCCGCCGCGACACGCGTGTATATCCCGCTGCCGCGCTGGTTCTCGAGTGCGTGCTGTCCTGAAATAGGTGCGGTATCGTCCATAGAATGCTGCTTCGCAACCCTCATGTCGGCACATGGTCCATCGTGCTGATCTTTCGCGCGACGAGTCTAACAGGGTTTATAGTCAGGGTCTACCTGACGAATTGACATCAGAACATTTGTTCTATATAATTGCAGTGCCAATGCCCATTAAAGGTGTCACCGGGCTGGCAATCCTTCCAGTACGGGAGATCATTGTGCGGTTTCGTCGTAGACCCTCCACGGATGAACCCCGCTCCGATCGTGATATGCATCAGGTCCATCCTGCACCCTATGAAGCATACCGTTTCGGAGCCCCTAAAGTCGCGCCGCAAACACACGGCATCGCCGCGCGCTTACGCAGACACATCAGCAGGCAGCAGCGGGGCTCGGACACACGCCTCACGCTCGAGATCGATTCACAAACCAGCGCTCATCTCCAGCGCAGCGCGCGCGACAAGGCGCTATCTCCTGAACTGCTCGCGTCGGATCTTCTGACGCGCGCACTGGGCCAAGAGAAACAACGCAGGCGCGCCGAAGCCGCGCTCGAGACCCTTACCCCGCGCGAACAGGAAATCACACAGTTGGCCGCCCGCGGCCTCACCAATCTACAGATCGCCGATGCCCTCGTAATCTCGCCAGAAACTGTCAAATCGCACATTCGCCACGCGCTGGCCAAGCTCGGTCTCCGCAGCAAGATGGACCTCAGGCTGCTCTTCCTCGATCTCGGTATTCGCTGGTGGCAGGACTCCGCAAAGTAATATCCCACCCAGGATTTGCTTTCTAAACCCTCCGCCCATCCTCGGAGGAGGTCGTCGGCGGCGTATAATTTGCGGCAGGGAGGAAGTATCAGAAACGAGGGAAGGGATTAAGCTAAAAGAAAAGTGCGGCATCACTTCAGCATTTCATCGATGATGCCGCACTCTAGCTGGAGATTTTACTTAGATCGGTCCTGAGCTCAACCGCCGTCTCAAGATTTCGTCTTACCGCTATCGAGCGAAGGCGAGTCAGGTTAACATAGGGTTGGGCGCAATGTGATTATTACGAAAATGTTGAGTTTCAATGCACGCCGCTATTCGCAATTATTATGTAATTTCCACAAATCTGGATCGTGCCCTTCTGGGATATTTTCGCAGGGATCACCTGATGTATATCCTCTCAGTTCGTTATATTGCTCTACCTGCTGGGGCGTAAGAATATCCACCATAGACAAATGATATTTCAAATGGACAATTCTTAGCTGACCGTATAAACTGGCACTTTCTAAAATCTTTTCTTGCAATATTTCTTCGGTGATTGTTCCACTAATAAATGCGTCATCAATCACTTTTTCAATATTGACAATTTTCTTACCAAGACCAATTGCTTCTGAACGCATTTCTTCATAAAGAGCTTCTATTTGCTCTCGTTGTCCATTTGCGAGCTCAAATTCTCCTGCTTCTACTGCATCTAAAACATGACGAGGACCAGGATAGCCATTTAATTCTGCTGGTTTCGCCATGCCACCAAATGGCGTTCCAGCCCCAGCAAGCAATCCCTCAATATCTTCCTGAGACAACGATTTGATTCCCCTAATTTCTTGTCCTGCATATGGCGAAAGTATGGCGCTTTCAGCAGGTGTTTCCGACTGGGCGGAATATTGCTGGAAGATTATCACTCCAACGATAACTACCAGCACGATACTAATAACAATACCAATAAAGATTTTAAATTGTCTCATTTTTTTCCTTAAGTAAGCATAACGATTAGTGTAACTTGCGCCCAACTATATAAGCTCAAGCTCCATCTTACCGTTCTCCAATGGGACATATCGAAAGGGTCCTTGCGGCACGATATTTTCCACGACGATATCCCCTGCATCAAAGGCTTCCCAGATAACCTGGAACGGTTTTTTGTCAGGGACCCATTTCTCGACAATTACAACGCCATGCCCTGGGAGTACGGTAAAGACAAGGTTGCGAGGGTCGTCGGCTTGTTTCAATGACTCGGACCGCGCAAAGGCGTCTTTGATGGCTTGCGATTGTGCTTCTGTGGAGCAGGAGACGAGATAGTGGTAGTAGGGGTCATCCAGATGGACGTGCTCAACGAGATCCGGATTATATGCCCGGATCCCACGATGGCCATGGAGCTTCGATCTCACGATAGGTACTTCGTTCTCAATCCCCCAGGTCTCTGGCAGGATGATGCGCGGCAGAGCTTTGTCCATGTTTATGAGTTCAACCGCCTCGGACGAGGGGGGATCATTGCGCTTGCCCTCGACATGTCGGACTAGGGCGCCGCTGCCATCGGGCTGTACACCGACGATCACAGCCAAGTCGTCATCCGTAATATTTCCCTTGTCCACCGGGCGCGCACTGCCGGTCACGGTCGCTACCAATCCTTCGATCTCATGATCCCAGGTGGCAAAACACCCTTCGCTGTATTGACTCGAGATCGCCTCCTCCACCGCAGGGACTTTCACGATGTCCGCGATGCGCACCATCTCAGTAAAGAAATCGCGCTCATCGAGCTCGAGGGCTGCCTCGTGCATCCTCGCAGGCGTTCGTAAATTATTCCAGGCTTCCTGGGACAACTTCTCGCCCACCACAGCATGATTGGTGATTTCTGCTGTGCTCTCATACGTCGCAATCCGTAGCGCCATTTCTGTATAGAAGAATTCCTCGTTCTCAGCCGAAGTTCGCGGGTGAGCACCGACGAGGTCAAATTGGTATGCCTCAATCGGGTGCTCGTCGCCGATTACGAGGATAATGCGGATACTTTTCGCCTGTGCTTGAGCAATCCTCGCGAGCGCCAATATCGGACCGCCCCTTAAGCCTTGTTCAACCAATACTCGAGTGGCTTCGGGAGCAAGACCCTCATATTCGAGGCGAACGAGATCAGGCGGCTCTGCAGCCAACGCCTGTTGGATATTCGAAATCCGCTCTTGAAACTCTTCTGGCGTCGCATGAACCAGCGTGTAAATCGTCGGTAGATGGTCCAGATCATAATCGCGACGGATATTAAAGATGGCTGCATCCCGCCATGGGACCGGACTGCCGAAAGGGGCTGTTGATAAAATTATCAACCCT
>CBDVCG010000037.1:0-10399 GCA_965372425.1 uncultured Anaerolineales bacterium | reverse complement strand
CCAGGGAGCAGGTTAGGGAGGAAAAGGACAGCATCTTTTCCGAAGTGTCAGGGGATCCGAAGTTCATTTACGCGCATGATCTTTTACCCAATCACAGCCAAAACTCAGGGGTTTGCTTGCCCAATGAGGTCGAATTATTTGGCGAGAGACTGACGAAAGCCAACCTTGAGATGCGGCAGGACGTCGAGATGATCATAGAGAATGACCCGAAGGCGATTGTGATAGTGGCGGGTGATCACGGACCTTATCTAACAAAAAACTGCACCTCTACATCGTACCTTCCGTACGACATCTCCGAAATATCTCGCCTTGACCTTCAGGACAGATTCGGCACGTTCTTGGCGATCAGGTGGCCCACTGAAGAATTTTACGATATTACCGTTTTGCAGGATCTGTTTTCAGTGATCTTTGCCTACATCTTTGAAGATCCGGGATTGCTGGAGGCCAAAGTCGAGCCTGTGACCCTTAATTACTGGCCAGCTAGCGGGGCAGCGATCGTAGACGGAGTGATTAAGGGTGGGATTAACGATGGCGAACCTCTTTTTACCGGAGGGATTGAATAGAGAAACCTTGCCATACGGAAACAGCATGCTTTCGCATGCTTCGTTTCCATATGGCTCGCTTGAGAAATCATGATGTAAGTAGTACGGGGATAGAAGGTACTGCGTGTATGCATGAGATTTTGAAATCGCTTGATCTCAATTGAAAAATAAAGTAGCGTGGGCCCATCAATGAAGATGTCCGTAGGAGCCATGAAAAAAAGACCACCGAAGTGGTCTTAGTAGGAGCGGGCGACGGGATTCGAACCCGTGAATGTCAGCTTGGAAGGCTGATGCCTTACCACTTGGCGACGCCCGCGCATGATTCGATTTTACCGTTCAGAGAATTTCGGGTCAAGCCATTGGGCATCCGGCGTCGAGGGATTCAGAAGCCTCAGTTCCATCATGCGCAAGCCATTTATTAAGCGCAGCCTAGAACAGCGGCAATCCCAACAGATCCCCAACCCCTTCCTCACCATCGGCGAGCAGACGAGAAGAGCCATTTATCTTCTCTGCTCTGACAGTCCCAACCACATCGAAATCACCAGGCAGGTAGGAGAGTTCACCTGTCACAACTTTCTCGCCATTCTCAAGACCGGCTATGATCGCCTCGCGCCCAAACAGCTTCAGATCCCCCCATACGGGTCCTTGCCGAGCAAAGCCCTGTGCGAGCAGCACGGTGTGGTCATCGTCGTATCGTACAGCCACAAGAACGATATCCAGCTTCTTCGCTGCCTTGGAAACTCTCAAACCGCGCACGGAAATCTCCATTCTTTGAGGGATTATGGGAAAAAGTCAGAATCCCATGTAGCTTGCTGCAGGGATGAACGTCGAGTGGGGCATGGTGGTAGCAACCCCCATTAAGGGTTTTTCCTTAGAAGATACCCCGCAGCAGAGTGCGGGGTTCTTCAGTAAGACCAGTCGGGGTGGGCGGACTTGAACCGCCGGCCTCCGCGTCCCAAACGCGGCGCGCTTCCATCTGCGCTACACCCCGGCTGAAGTGAGTATACCGGTCGCAGGAAGCATGGTCAATATAACAGGCAGGTGGGACCGCGATCTCGTGCCTGAGGGCAAACTCCATCTGGAGGCTCTCCGAATAAAGAGGTTCTCGGCGCAGGGTTACACGCATCATTCTGCAGCACGTGCACTGCGTCTCATGCACGGATCTTACGGATAGTGCGTCACTCATTCCCGATAAGGCGAAGATGCCCGATATCTCGTCGCTGTGCTTGCCTTCCTGGGTACAATTATTCATCCTTGCAGGATGAGTGATGCGACCATGTCTAACGAAAATATAACTCGGCTGCGTGAAGCACAGCTTGAAAGATTTGATGATGACATCCCATTCTGGATAGATATCGCCGAGACCATCGGCTCTCCCATCCTCGAACTTGGCTGCGGGACGGGAAGGGTCATGTTGCCTCTCCTGCTCGCGGGATTCTCGGTGGATGGGCTCGATTCAAATCCCGCCGCCCTCGATCGACTGTCATCGCGCATGAATGTTCATAATCTCAACGCTGGAGAACTTCATCGGGGACGAATGCAGGAGTTTTGTCTCGAACGTTTTTATCACTTAATCATCAGCCCATGCAACACCTTCAGCACCTTAAATGAGAGCGACGCGACCAAAACCCTGGAGAACATACTTGGGCACCTCAAACGCAAAGGAACGCTCGTGCTGGATCTACCAAATCCGGGCTATATCCTCGACGATGATAGCCAGGATGAGGGTGTGCTCACGGACTCTTTTATCGAACCTGAAACTGGAAATGCGTGCCAGGTCTTCACGAGGCAACGGTACGACCTGGAATCGGGACGTATGTCGGTCACCTGGACCTACGACGAATTACATCCTGACGGCGAAGTTGTTCGACACGAAATGACGCTCAATCATTATTTACGGACTCCAGCACAGATGGAGCAAATACTGTTCGCCGCAGGCTTCAGCTCCGTTGAAATTTATGGAGATTACGATCGCTCACAATTTCGACCTGATGCTGCGCACATGCTCATTCGTGCAGATCATGCCTCCTAGCACATCACGACAAATAAAAGTTCAATCCAATATTGCTTGAAATAACCTTCGAACTTGTCTCTTTTAATGATGACCAATAGAAAAAAAGATGCCGTGTCGATGTGAAAACCGAACTGGGCATCTTGGGATCCAGCAGGAATTAGAAGCGCTGGTGAAACCTATACGTAGCTTAGCTTAGCTGGCGCACAACGAGCATGACCTTCCCTTGCACTTCTAGATTCTCGGGGTCCTCAATAATGATCGGATCCATGGTGGGATTGGCCGGCTGTAATCGCACTCGATCTCCTTCTCGATAGATGTACTTCAGCGTGGTTTCTTCTTTATCTCTTAACCAGACTGCCACCATATCTCCATTACGCCAATCGAGCTCACGTTTCATGACCACGATATCGCCATCGCTCACCATGGCATCAATCATGGATTCCCCTTTGACCTCAAGCGCGAATAAATTATCTGTTGAACTAAGTAAGTCGCGTGTGATCTCGATAGCCTCGTCGGTTCCAAACATCGGCGAGTCAGTACTCGGGAGTGGGACAGGTTCACCAGCAAAGATGCGCCCAACTTTGGGTATCCTTACCACATTTGCAAGGGGTTCGGCAACCTTCAAGAATTTTTCAGTTAAGCGAAGACCTCGCGAGACATTCTGATCGCGGCTGAGGTATCCTTCATCAACCAACCTGTTCAGGTTGTAGTTAACCACAGACGTGGATGACATACCAACATTCTTGCCAATTTGTCGAATCGATGGAGGGTAGCCATTCTCCTCTGAAAACTGCTGGATAAAATCCAACATTCGACTCTGACGATCTGTGAGCTGCTTCTTCGCCATCTTGATCTCCTTTGAGTGTGCCTTCCAGGATCGGGAAGCCTTTATTACGAAATCCGCACACTTGTTCTTATTTTAGCGGAACATACGTTCTATGTCAAGCGCTCCCTGAGGTCAATCGGGGATGTTGTAGAGAAACCAAAACCAGGCCTCAAATCATCCTGATGGCGAAGCTTTTATCCAATGTGTCATATTTAATTTGGCTCTTTCCCCGTGGACATGTACAATCCAGATTCAGTTCGACTTTTTTTTAGGATGACCATGGACATACTCACGCAGCGCATTCTTGCAGAAGGGAAAAATCTCGGCGGAGGCATTCTCAAGGTGGATAGCTTTGTCAACCACCAGGTTGACCCGGTCTTGATGGAAGCTTGCGGAAAGGAATTTGCCAGGCGGTTTCAATCGCTTAATGCCACAAAGGTACTTACAGCTGAAATATCCGGGATAGCCCCAGCTTTCACCACAGCCGCTCACCTTGGGCTCCCTATCGTGTACGCAAGAAAGCACAAACCGATCACCATGCCAGATCAAGTTTTTCTCACGCTCACACCATCCCACACAAAGGGTGTTAACGTCGAGCTGATCGTATCTCCGGAGTTTCTTGGTCCAGGTGAGAGGATATTGATCATCGATGATTTTCTCGCCTCAGGTCAGACGATTATGGGGCTCGTCCGTCTTGCACAAGCGGCTGGGGCGGATGTGGTCGGTATTGGTGCGCTTATTGAGAAGCGATTTGAAGGTGGGCGCGAGAAGCTTCGAGAAGTAGGCGTTCCCGTCGAGGCACTTTCCGTAATCACGAGTATGGACGACACAGAAATCGTATTTGAAGCATCAGACTAAATGGATTCGATCGCCGTCCTCGATTTTGGGTCACAATATTCGCAATTAATCGCGCGGCGCGTGAGAGAAGCGAACGTCTATTGTGAATTGGTCCCGCACGATGTGTCCGCCGAAGAAGTTCGCTCTCTCGACCCCAAGGGTTTTATTCTATCCGGGGGACCTGCTTCTGTGTACGAGAGCGGTGCCCCTCGTATTCCAGCGCACCTCATGGATAGCGGTCTGCCCATCCTGGGTATCTGTTATGGAATGCAGGCCCTCACACACGAGCTTGGCGGAAAAGTTGCACCAGCCGCCGCTCGAGAATATGGATCCGTGCGTGTAGAAACGCTTTTCTCCTCGCCACTCCTCACCGAGTCGAACTATCAAGTTTGGATGTCGCATGGCGATCGGATCGAGAGACCACCCGAAGGTTTCAGCGTAATCGCACGGTCGGACAATTCCCCGGCTGCCGCCATCTTTGATCTACAAAAACAGTACTATGGTCTTCAATTTCATCCCGAGGTTCAGCACACGCCGAGAGGCGCGGACATTTTACGAGCATTCGCGGTGGGGGTGTGCGGCGCAAAACCTGAGTGGTTCCCTGCTTCTATTATTGAAAAATCTGTAGCGGATATTCAGTTGAAGGTTGGAACTGATCGAGCATTGGCTGCTGTAAGCGGAGGCGTAGATTCCGCTGTCGCCGCCACGCTCGTACACCACGCCATCGGCGAGCAATTATCCTGTGTCTTCGTCAACAACGGCTTAATGCGAAAAGATGAACCCGAATTGGTGGCTGAGGCCTTTACGAAAGCGCTTGGAGCGCAGTTTCGCGCTGTGGATGCGAGCGAGAGATTCCTGGATGCCATCCAGGGGGTGATCGATCCGGAAGAAAAACGATTGGTGATCGGTGAAACATTCATACGAGTTTTTGAGGAAGAGGCCCGACTGTCCTCATCCATGCATTACCTTGTTCAAGGCACAATATATCCAGATGTCATCGAATCTCGTGGACCAGAACGCCAGGCTGCGAATCGTATCAAGACACATCACAATGTAGGCGGATTGCCCGCCGATATGCAGCTTGACCTGATAGAACCTCTTCGACTTCTTTTTAAAGATGAGGTCCGTGCGGTCGGGGAAGAACTTGGGCTGCCCCGATCACTCATACATAGACAGCCTTTCCCGGGTCCTGGTCTGGCTGTGAGATGTCTCGGCGAAGTGACGCTGGAACGCATCATGACGCTTCGCCTGGCCGATCAAATTGTCGTTGAAGAGCTTGAGCACGCTGGTATTCTTCACAACTTTGCTGACCGTCCCCCACCGAGCGATCGGTCAGAGACGGCTTCGGCCTCGGCAGCACAAGCCTTCGCTGTTCTTCTGCCCGTGCGCTCCGTAGGGGTGATGGGGGATAAGCGCACTTACCGCGAGACCATCGCTGTCCGTGCTGTAAGCACAGAAGATTTTATGACGGCGGATTGGACGCGCATACCCAATCCCGTCCTGGCGCATATCAGCAATCGCATCGTGAATGAGGTTCCCCACGTAAATCGCGTGGTCTATGACATCAGCAGCAAACCCCCTGCGACGATTGAATGGGAGTGAAGAAGAATTCGCTCAAAGGATGATGCTCTCTTCATGTTTATCATGCTATCGCCACTCCAAGGGAAAATACGACCTCACCGTGCTAAAATGACGCGGAAATGAAACTCAGGACAATCGTTCTTCTTTTAATATTCTCTGGGGCTTTCTTCACAACTGCTCTCCCCTCGAATGCCCAGTCAGGGATAATCATCACTCTCTCCCCCCCAATCGTGGACGACTTCCCCGAAATCACTTTCTTTGTCGAGATTTCAGACGCCAACGGACGCAGGATCCCAAATATACCCTCTTCGAGCTTTGGCGTCATCGAGGATGAGAGTCCAATTCGGGGTGTTCAGGTCGAAGAAAAAGTTGTTGGAGCGCAACAAGTTTTTGTCGTGAACACCAACTTGGGGATGCGCATTCGGGACACATTGGGCAATTCCCGATTCGATATCGTTACAGATGCAATGATCGATTGGTGGAGCCGACCTGATGCCAGTGTGCTCGAGATGGATGTTTTGAGCCTTCAGACCACCGATGGCGTTCTCGTAAGTCATAGCACCTCCACTGCCGAACTTGCCACGGTCCTGGATAATCATGCGCCGGCTTTTGAAGATGTGGATTCAGAGTACGACCTGCTTTTCAGTGCGCTCGATCTTGTGTCCGATTCCGAGCGTCGAGCAGGCAGGCCATCGTATCTTTTTTTTATCACTTCCTTGCCAAGAGCCCCCAGAGAACTCCCCATCACAAACATCATCTCCCGAGCACAGGGCTCAGGAACTCGAATATATACAGTCCTGATTGGATCACAGGAGGCATTCGAGTCCGTAGAAGCAGAGTTTTTGGCGCAAATTGCTGATGAAACCGGTGGGCGATTGCTCTTCTTCGATAAAGTGTCGGGGCTGGACGAACTTGCCGATCTCGTAGCAGCTCAACGTACACAATACCAATTAACCTACTCTTCACGAGCTGTGGACACCGGCCCCCATCAAGTACAGGTGAGCCTCTCAGGCAGGGGCCTCGAGCTGCTCTCAGAGCCAGAGACATTCGTGGTCGATATCCAGCCGCCGGAGGTCAGCTTTATTCAACCTCCCCGAAGCATTCATCGAACATTTCCAGATACATCCGATTCACCGGAAAGCCTCACACCTCAATTTATTGAGATTCCCGTCGTGATTTCCTTCCCCGATTCACATGAGCGTGAGGTACAGCAGAGTCGTCTTTATGTTGATGGAGAGATAGTCGATCAGCGCGATGACCCTCCATATGACGCATTATCCTGGGATTTGAGATCCGCTCGGGAGGATGCTGATCACACCATCCGTGTATCTGTGATCGACTCTCTTGGATTGGAAGGATCATCGAGTTCTTTCCCGGTAACACTGACCGTACAAAAATCTACCAGCAACCTGGTCACGCTGCGACCCGCATTGGGTTCCCTCATCACAGCCATGGGCGTCTTGATCCTCGGTGTTATTGCCGCAGCTGTGCTGATTTCATTCGGTCGTCGCAGGATGGACACAAGTAAACCCAGGGATGAGACAACCATAAGGCGACGGACATTAAGACGAGCTGGCATGCGGGAATCACAAGAAAAAGCCCCTATCGAAGCCCGACTCGTACAAGTTGGTCAGGATTCGGACGGCGAAGAAGCGATCCCGCTCACAGGCGTGGATATCATTGTGGGAAGTGACCCATCGCTGGCAGCTGTTCCAATTGAGGATCCATCGATTGATGGGATGCACGCCAGGCTCATCCGTCAAGTCGACGGCGGTTACCTTATTCGAGATCAAGATTCTGGTGCTGGAACCTGGGTGAATTTTGAACCCATACCTATAGAAGGAAAGAGGTTAGAGCATGGAGACCTCATCCAATTCGGGGCAACGACATTCAGGTTCCAACTAACTGACCCGCCCCCTGCACGTATGATTCGCACAAAATCTATACAAGAAGATGATGATGACGCTACAATAGTGCCTGAGGTAGGTTCGTGATTCCTTCAGATGAATCCAATTTGATTGCGGTTGCGCAATCCCATCCAGGGAAAAAGCGTCAAAATAATGAAGACCGCTTTCTCCTGGCGAGCTTCAGCACTGAATCTGAGCAAATGCAGGCAACCTTGGCAGTTGTGGCTGACGGTATTGGAGGGCATCAAGCAGGTGAGGTGGCTGCCCAGATCACGGTCGAAACCATCCGTACTGGAATGACCAGGTACATTGACGGGGATCCTCTCCCGCTGATGCGGGATGCAGTAGTTGAAGCCGGCAAGGCTGTACGTTCTGAGTCGGAGGGGCAGCCTCAATACGAAGGAATGGGTTCTACTGCAGTCATCGCCTTCGTGATAAATACGCGTTTATACACTGCCTCCATTGGCGACAGCCGAATCTACGTGTTGCAAGAAGGACATTTACATCAGGCGACAGTTGACCACACCTGGGTGCAAGAAGCCGTCGATTACGGAATTATTGCTCCCGACGAAGTCAAGAATCATCCCCAGTCACATGTGCTCAGAAGACATATCGGGGGGAAGGAGCTTGCCGAACCAGATTTTCGGCTGCGATTGAAGGACGCGGAGACAGATCAACAATCGCTTTCTAATCAGGGAACCACATTGAAAGCAGGAGACCAGGTTCTTCTCTGTTCAGATGGTCTGACGGACATGGTCGAGGATATGGAGATATTCCAGATTCTTAAGGGAACTCATCCAGATCGTTCCGTATCGAAACTTATCAAATTAGCCCTGGATCGCGGTGGAGATGACAACATCACGGTCGCGATCATCGCGGTTCCAAACGGTGAGCAAACTCTAGAAAAACAGGGCGGTGTCCCTTGGCTCCTGATGGTCATCGCAGCCAGTTTGGGACTGGTTTGTCTCGCCTCGGCAGCATTCTTGCTCATCTCGTGGATCGGGGTGTGGGGTTGAATGTGGCCTAAACCTCAAGTGCACTTTGATCCATGGATACCGATGAAGATGTTGACGCCGCAGTCGAGAACCACCAGCGATCAAACAGGGGTACAATCTGCAGCGGATAGTCGATTGTTACGACTAATCTCTAGAAATCGTCAACCGATCAACAGAATCGTCCGATCCACCAAGCCTGAACTTGTATTCCTCATCCCCCCTCATGAAGTCCACTGCAGTGCGATCGTTCTCAAGCGCCCATTTAATGAGATGCCCCATCAGGACCCACCCGGGTGATAGGTTGTAGTAGTCGGGGTCGATCCCTGAGTTATAAATCCACAATCGACCGTTCAGGTCAAAATTAAAATAACCGCACACCTGTTTGCCGCCAACCTCGAGCAGAGTGAGTTGGAGCCAACCACCCTCCTGGGCAGTGAAAGCGGTTCGATGAAATTGATCTCGCATCTCCTTTGTAAGGAATCCGCGCTTCTTGGGATCCATGGCCATGAGATCCATGAATTCGTCCATCTCTTCCGTCAGATCGTCCCCCTCACCCACGATTCTCCACGTGACGCTGGCAGGATACTCCGCTGCACGCCGCATCTTCCGTCGTAATTCCTTCCTCTGTTTGCTTTCTAGTGAAGCGAGGTAATCATCCCAGCTGCCGGCCAGGTATATCACGGGGCTGGGTTCTATCCTTTCCCGCTCGACCCTCCACCCCAGGTTGCCGGCAGAGTTCGATAGATGGTCAATCGTCCCGGAAGCTGATGGAATATTGTAGAGATCAAGCACATCCCATGGCTGATCTTTTAACGCACCGATCAGTTCAGCGCTAAATTCTGAGACTCGCTCTTCGTAAACGATAAGATCCAGATAATCGGAGATTTCGATGCTGCCGAGGAAGAGCAGCCCATTCCTGCCGTCTTCTATTTCCGTGTTGAAGAAGGGCGCAATTCCAACCAATTGTCCGCTTGAATCCCATCCAGCAGCAATGCGAAGGCTCCCATCCTTCCACTCGCCGCCTCCGAGCGTGGACCACCAATCTTCAAGGTAGTCGTGGCGCTGGAATGGTGTGCTCGTACTTGCTCCTGCAAGCAATTGATCCCATTCCCCTCTCAGGTTGATGAATTCCGATTCGTCTGTGATGAACCGAATTTCCATCTCAACACCTCGCCACGAATGTGTTCGATTGTACCAGCAGCGGCAGACTTCTTGCATCTCTCATTGCAGGGTCATTATGGTAGCTGTACAATAACCAACATGGATCGATTAATAGAAGCCGATGTCGTTTTTTTAAACTTTAGCGGTGGCGCTGCAAGGATCACGCCGCCACCTGGAACACTTGCACAAACTTCTCCTCGGCGGTCTGCACGTGGACGCCGCGATGATTTCCTGTTCTTGAACCTCACTCTGCAAAGCGCTGCGAATGCCCCCCCAGGGGAAATCGATCACTACGCACGCCTCGCTGCCGATGTTTATTACGGAACGCCTGGATCGGTCACATCGGCGCTTCGAGAGGCTGCGGCTGTTGTTAATGATCAGTTGATGGATGCCGGTGGTTCAGGCGAATCGACCCAGGGCTCGATCATAATGGCTGTCCTGCGGGGAAGGGACTTCTATGTAGCGCACTGTGGTAGGGGACATGCCGTCCTTATTCGTCCAGGGCGGCTCAGAGTCCTCATAGTACATGAGAAACT
>CBDVCG010000036.1:0-10452 GCA_965372425.1 uncultured Anaerolineales bacterium | reverse complement strand
TGACGACGACATGACACTGGAAGGCTATCTGGAATTGATCCAGAATGTGGGTCGAGACGTGTACCGTGTGCTCCGGCCTGGCGGGCGCTATGTTATCAACGTCGCCAATCTCGGACGAAAACCCTACATACCAATTCATACTTTCTTCTGGGATATCCACATCGGATGCGGGTTCCTGCCCATGGGAGAAATCGTCTGGCAGAAGGGAAAAGGCGCCAACAGCAGCACTGCCTGGGGAAGCTGGCTCAGCTCAAAAGCGCCAAGACTGCGGGATATTCATGAGTACCTTCTAGTTCTGGCCAAGCAGGATTTCTCACGACCCGACAAGGGTGAATCGGATATCGAGAAGGATGAGTTCATGGCCTCGACGCTTTCCGTCTGGGAGATTCCCCCCGAATCTGCCAGGAGGGTTGGCCACCCGGCCCCCTTCCCTGTCAAGCTCGCAGCTCGTGTCATTCGTTTGTACAGCTACCTCGGCGATGTGGTCTTGGACCCGTTTGTAGGATCGGGATCAACCTGTGTTGCAGCAGCTATCCATGGCAGGCATTTCATTGGTTATGATATTTCTCAGGAATACGTCGACCTCTCGTGGAAGCGGATTCGCGAGGAGACACAGCTCGAACTAAAAGAATAGTCGAGCATCGAGAGGGCCTTGACTTGCCCAGCGCCAGAACCAGAAACATCAGAGCTGTCCGTTGCCCTTGGGCTCCTTGGATTGGATCCCCCCACATATACCTCCAACCAGAAATCGATCAGCGATCAGACGGAACTCTCTCCAAAAAGAAGTACAGCACTTTCCTTGCAGAATTCGAGCGCAAACTCGGGTTGTTTGAGCGCCTGATTGGACTCGGCCAGTCCATGAACAGGGTGCACACCCCTTTGAGGCAGGCGGGTGTTGTCCATGGTCAGGCCCTTCCATCAGCCTCACCGACTTCCGCAGCAAAAGATCTGCTCATCGCAAATACACCGGTTATCGTGAAGACTGAAAGCAACGTTGTCACCAATTTATCCCCGCCCAACATGATGGCGAATTAGCCTGACGGAACCGCTTTCTCCTTTCGTGAAGAGAATTAGTATCTCACAACCTAACCTGACGAATTCCAGGACCTTTAAGGCTTTGTTCGGGGACGGAGTCCTGGACTGCAGGAACTCCCTGAAGACAATCAAGAGCGTGCTTCAAGAGATGACCGCAATCGCTTTCAGAAAATCCTGAAGGGATGTTCCGATAGTGAGAAAGAAGAGTTACAAAGCGATAGCGGAAGCTCTGCCATCAGGTTGCCGAAGGATCCGCCGAGATCTTCAACAAGACGCTATAACCGTCTTTATTCTATGGATGCGCGCATAGCGAATTGGAGAACTTTGTCCGATGAATTTCTTTAGCGCTCCAGCTGCGGAAATGAGCACCAACCCCATGCATTTGAGCTCCGCACGTTAACCTCCCGCAGGTTTCGAGCATGCTGGATGTTCGTGAGCCTTATCCGAGTTTTTCGCATCATGATCTTTTGAGCCTGGAGGTTCAGCTCCTGGTGGAGGAAGGCGGCATGTATCCTCCTGGTCACTCATGCAATTTGGATGGGAACCCCATAACCTACCTCCCGACGCCAAAAAACCGAGTTCGCACTATACTTACGGAACAATATGGGAACCTTGCGGGAAAGCGGTCACCCTCGCTTGACGCGCCAAAACACATGTGCTACCATGCGCGCTTGAGGGCCAAGACAAATACCCCGCTATGGGTAGGAGGAGCCAATGGCTAACTCACGTCTGCGTTATGCGGTAATTGCGGTATTTTTATTTGCCGCTTTGAGCTTTTCTGCGTGCACTCGCTCTGCTTCCACACCCCCACCTGAACCCGAGGAGGGTGAGTCTTCCGGCGCTCAGTCTGAGACGCAGGCGACGATGGACGCCGTACGATCTGCGATCCTGACGCAGACCGCCATGGCCGAACAAGGTATCAGTGGAACGTATACACCTACCCCCGAAGTGGACGCAACTTCGGGAGGGGAGGTTACTTCCACACCTTCGATCCTTCTCGCTTCAGCAACTCCAACGCCCTCCGTCGAGTACGTGGAGTACACGGTCAAATCTGGTGATTGGATCTGGCAGATTGCGCGGGATTTCAATGTCGATCCCCAAGCGATCATCGACGCCAACCAATTGACCAACCCGGGGTCGATCGAAGTGGGCATGGTGCTCAAAATCCCGGTCGTCTCAGCACCACCGACGGCAACTCCTGTGACGTCTGCAACGCCCGGGACAACTGGCACCCCCGGATCAGAGACGCCCGAAGGTGTGACGATACACATCGTCAAACCGGGGGAGTGGATCTGGCAGATTGCACGACAATACAGCGTGGATCCCCAGGCCATCATCGATGCGAATAACCTTACATCAAGCATGATTTACCCTGGTGATGAACTCATCATCCCCTGATCGACCTAACGATGCCATCCGGGGCGACCAAATGGTCGCCCCTTTTCTTTCGAGCATAAGCTATGGCATACCCTACTGAACAATCGGATTCTGTGTTCCAGGGCAAGGTCTTCAACGTCCGGGTGGATCAGGTTCAATACCCTGACGGAATAGTTCACCGCGTGGATGTGGTCGAGCATCACGGCGCGGTTGCCCTCGTTCCCATCGATGTGGATGGCGGTGTATGGTTTGTACGTCAGTATCGTCATCCAGTGGGGAAAATGCTGCTTGAAATACCTGCGGGTACACTTGAACAGGGAGAAAAGCCGCAGGATTGTGCAATCCGCGAGTGTAGGGAGGAACTCGGCCTTGCTCCAGACGAAATCATCCCACTTGGCAGCGTGTACCTGGCGCCTGGTTATTCCACAGAAATTCTGCACATCTTTCTCGCACGAGGACTGCGATCCTCGCCCCTTCCCCCGGATGCGGACGAGGTCCTGGAGCCGCTGAAAATCTCCTGGCAGGAAGTCCAGCACATGATCCAGGACGGCGAAATCCGCGATGCAAAGACACTCGCAGGGATCTTGTTGGCTCAGTCCCACCTTGACCGTGGATAATGCGAATTCTACCCTTCACCTCTTTATGAAGCTCCTGGCAAGAAAACCCCACTGCTTGCGGTGGGGAGTATTCACCTAGACGCTGGTTTCTCCCCTGTGGTATACTATCGCTTCGCCGCCCCGCTGGATCGGGCGGCAGATCGTGTGTGTAGATCTGTTCAAGGATGGAATGAAAATGGCTGATCTTATTAAAGCCGTCGAGGCTCCAATCAATCCAAACATCCCCGAGATGCGACCCGGGGACACTGTCAACGTACACATCCGTATTAGAGAGGGCGAGCGGGAACGCGTCCAAGAATTCCGCGGCACGGTTATTCGCATTCGTAAAGGCGGCAACAACACCAACTTCACGGTCCGACGAACCGCCTCCCACGGCATAGGTGTCGAACGCACCTTCCCGATGCGCTCCCCCCGGATTGAGAAAGTCGAAGTCATGCGCCGCGCACACGTTCGACGCGCCCAGCTTTATTTTCTCCGAGATCGCACCGGAAAAAGGGCTCGTCTCAAAGAAAAGCGGATGTAACCCGGATCTCCTGGTGCAGCACAGTGTGCTGCACTTTTTCTTTTACCCTCCCTCACGCTGTGATAGGATTCGCTTCCAACAATAATACACAACCTCCTCGGTCCCGCATCCAGATGACCGAGATCAGCGACCCGGGAGTGTGGTGATTTGGAGCATCCCACGATGTCAGATTTTCCAATCGGCGTGTTTGACTCAGGCGTAGGCGGGCTGTCGATTCTTAACCACATCCACGCCCAACTCCCCGAGGAAAACATCATCTACCTCGCCGACCAGGCTCATGTGCCCTATGGTTCACGCACACTCGAGGAAATCCGTTCGTTTTCATTCTCGATCACGGAATTCTTGCTTGCAAGAGAATCAAAAATTATCGTCGTTGCGTGCAATACGGCCTCAGCTGCTGCTTTGCACGATTTACGAGACGAATTTCCTGAACTACCTTTCGTGGGTATGGAGCCGGCAGTAAAACCAGCCGCGGGGACGACCCACAGCGGCGTTGTGGGTGTCCTGGCAACGCCCACCACATTCCAGGGCAAGCTTTTCTCTTCAGTGGTTGAACGCTTCACAGAAGGCGTGACAATCATGGAGCAAACCCTGCCCGGTTTGGTGCCGCTGATTGAATCCGGCCAAGTCAGCGGACCCATAGTAGAGGATATCTTATCCTCCGCCGTAGAGCCTCTTCTCGAAGAGGGTGTGGATACTTTTGTGCTTGCATGCACACATTACGCATTCATCATCCCCACGCTCGAGAAGATTGTTGGGTCTGGCGTGGAGATCATCGATCCCTCGCCAGCTATAGCCAGGCAGACGGGGCGCCTGCTCGCGGAACACGAAATTGGGAACAGCATCAGAACGAGAGGCGAGGTTCAATTCTACACGAGTGGTAACGCGGATGAATTCAGCAACCTGGCACGCGTGCTCACGAACGAGAGTGGACCGACCGATCAGCTCACCTGGTCAGGGGATGCCCTGATTTTTTAATCGAGTACATCAAAATCGAGGCGCATATGGATGCGCCTCGATTTCCAGCTTACAACCTTGTTTCACCATTTGTAAAATCGTATTTGCGCTCGCTAAGATTTCTTCCCTTTTCTTTTTTTCCCGTTATCCTTTTCATCGACGCCCACTTGCTTCAACTCCTTTGCCGACGTCCTGGCAACGGAAGCCACGGTCTCGCCCTTCTTAAGGTCTATCACTCGGACGCCCATAGTCGCCCTGCTGGCTTGTTTAATTTGCTTCACTTTTGTCCGCAGGACAATGCCCCCGCTTGAGATGATGGTGAGATCATCGTCTTCATCCACAACCCTCGCAGCGGCGATATCTCCAGTTTGTTTCATCTTGTTGCGGCTCAGCGTGAGCACGCCCATAGAGGCTCGATTACGTGAGGGGTATTCGGTTAGCGGAGTTCGTTTTCCGTACCCCTTGCGTGTGACTACAAGGAGATCACTGCCCTCCTTAACCACATTTACCCCGGCTACATGGTCACCTTTTCTGAGCTTGATGGCGCGCACGCCTCGCGCCGGCCTGCCCATGGAGCGCACCTGGGTCTCATGAAACCGTAAGGATTGCCCCTTTTCCGTGACGATAATAATCTCGTCGTCCCCTCCCGTGGCGCGCACCCAACCAAGAAAATCATTTTTATCCAAACCAATTGCAATTAAACCCGACGGCCTGACGGCGGCAAAATCGGAGAGCTCCACGCGCTTGATCTTGCCGTTTTTTGTGACCATCGTACAGTAACTTGCCGCTTTGAAATCCGGAACTGCACGCGCTGCGGTTATCGATTCATCGGGGTCAATCGCCAGGATGTTCACCACCGGAATGCCTCGAGCTGTCCTATCTGCATCTGGAATCTGATAGGCTTTCACGGAGTACACCTTGCCGCGATCGGAGAAGAACAGGATCGTGTCGAGCGTGCGAGCGGGGAACATCATCAGGACTTCATCTTCGTCCTTCATCGAATGACCTTGCACACCGCGCCCACCCCGCCCCTGCCTGCGGTAGGTCTTCGCCAGCACCCGCTTGACATAGCCGCGCTGCGTGATGCTCACAAGAACAGCTTCATCGGGGACTAAGTCTTCGTCGCTGAATATCTCTTTAGCATCATGGGCGATTTGCGTTCGTCGGGGATCACCATACTTTTCTGTGAGCTCCCCTAGATCCTTGATGATCAACGCCAGGATTTTCTTGGGCTTTGTGAGCAAGTCTTCCAGGTAACCAATCGTATCCAATACCGATTTGTGTTCTTCCTCGATCTTCTTCCTCTCAAGCGCGGCCAACCGTCGTAACTGCAGATCGAGGATGGCCTGAGCCTGGATCTCCGAAAGGTCGAAGCGCTTGATTAATCGTTCCTTTGCTTTTTCCGCATCGGCGGATTTGCGGATGGTATCGATGACATCGTCGAGCTTCGTCAGCGCGATAAGGAGACCATCCAGGATGTGCTTTCGGGCTTGCGCTTTCCTCAATTCGAATTCGGATCGCCTCGTAATAACATTTCTACGATGCTCGATGTAAACCTGAAGCGCTCTCTTCAAAGAAAGTGTGCGCGGCTCATTATCCACAAGTGCGAGAAGCTGCACACCGAACGTAGTCTGCAGCTGTGTGTATTTGTACAGCTGGTTGAGGACTTTTTTCGGCTGGGCGCTTCGCTTGAGTTCGATGACAATGCTAAGCCCTGTCCGATCTGATTCGTCGCGAAGATCGGAGATATCACTCAAGCGTCCTCCTCGAACCAATTCAGCGATGCGCTCGATTAGGACGGATTTATTGACCTGATAAGGTATCTCGGTAACCACAATACGGTGTCGATTGGATCCCATCTCCTCGATGTGCGCCAGCCCTCGCACAACCAAACGTCCTTTTCCCGTGCTGTAGGCTTGTTTGATCCCCTCCGAGCCGACGATAATCCCGCCTGTCGGAAAATCGGGTCCCTGGATAAAGCCCATGAGTTCATCAAACCCGATATCGTCAAGGCGATCATAGTTTTCAACCATGTGTGTGATTGCGGCAGACAATTCGTTGAGGTTATGCGGGGGGATGTTCGTTGCCATCCCTACCGCGATACCGGAGGAACCATTCAGGAGTAGATTCGGCAGCCGGGCGGGGAGAACCGTAGGTTCAGTAAGGGAGCCATCGAAGTTATCGATAAAATCCACCGTCTCCTTCTCGATATCCACGAGCAGCTCTGACGCCAACGCGCCCATACGTGCTTCGGTGTAGCGCATTGCCGCTGGCGGGTCCCCGTCGATCGAACCGAAATTCCCTTGACCATCCACCAGAAGGTAGCGCATAGAGAAATCCTGCGCCATTCTTGCCATGGAGTCATATACAGCAGTATCGCTGTGGGGATGAAATTTCCCAAGGACCTCACCCACAATTCGGGCGGATTTTCGGAAGGAAGAATTTGGCCGTATGCCCATCTCGTGCATCGCAAATAGGATGCGTCGATGCACGGGTTTCAAACCGTCACGGGCATCAGGAAGGGCGCGAGCGACGATTACGCTCATGGCGTAATCGAGGTATGCATCCCGCATTTGATCGTCTATGTCAACCTGGCGAACGGTACCGATTTCCATGGATTCTGTTCTCGCAATCGATTTAAAGAGTAGAAAAACCGCCTTCGGCGGAGTGTTGGTTAATTATACCGCAGCGACCCAAGAAACACACTCTCCAGGGCATGAAAATAGGTGATTTACAGCAAAAAAGTGCTCAAATCTTCAACTCTTACACAGGGTCCTGCGCCAGCCTCAATCTTAACAGAACGGATCTCATGGTGCTTTACATAAGATATGTAGTGTGCGCGGCCATCGCGGCTGATCTCAGTGGCTAAGATATCCCAGATTGGGATTAGGGGACTGGAGAGAGGATGACTTCGACGCGCACCTGCTCCTCTTCCAGCGGGAGCAGATGAGAGATGCTGAGCACAAACTGCGCCGTGTGCTCCGAGAGCTGTGCATGTTCTGGGATCAAGGCGAGTAGAGGTTCTAAATCAGGCGCCGCCCCTAGCTTTCGAATCTGAGGTTCGATATTTTCAAGCACACTTGCCTGCAGTCGAACGAGTCCAACCGGGTCATCTTGGAAGACAGTGTGGAGCGCGATTACCTGATCCCCATTCAACAGCCCGCCTTCGACCGGTAAACCCCCGAGATAATCGACGAGTGCGGCGAAGCCGCCCTCATCCAGGACCGCGATGGTATCGACTTGTATTCGTAACGCTCTCTCAAGAGCTTCGATGAACGGCGGCGTCACACCTGATTCAGAGTTCCAGGCGAAAAAAGAACTTAATCGGACAACCCCGGCATCATCCAGGGCTAGGTCTGTGGGAACTCCAGAGAACAGGACTTCCTTCTCTGTTGGATGGAGGGTGATGATCCACACAGCCTGCAGAACAGGATCGGGTCGATCAAAGCGATCGACGCCAAGCATCAGGATGGTCGTTCGTTCGTCCTCAAACCCCGAAAGCCAGGAACTGATGCCGTCACCTTGGAAAAGGCTGATGAGAGATGAACCGGGAGAAGCCGTCGTACGATCACCCATCACGACAGAGTACAGACCGATACAAAAACTAACGGATGCCAGAATCAACGCGGCGATGGTCCGTGGTTTCATGACCTCAGGTCATCCCTCATTCTTCTCATCCAAGTCCCGTGTAATTTCTTTCAAGCATCCCACCGTGATGACACGGCGTCCTTCCAATATCTTATCCTTGCAGCCAACACGGATACCGCGGCAGGATCCGTATCGTTCCATCAAACAGGGTATCCCAAGAGTTGGATCTTCCACATTATACATACCTGAGGTTAGATGAGAATTGCGAAAAATGCTATGGGCTCAAGGTATCGCTTATTCCTTGATCAAATTTGACACCGAACAGCTTCGATGCTAGAAAACCCATACGCATTATCCGTTTCCCAAGGAGTTCAGTATGTCATTCTGGAGATTTCTACTCATCCTGGTTGCCGTTGTGCTGGGATTCGTCCTCATCGTAGGGGCAATAAGCGTTCGTGCGCAATTCCCAAAAACCGATGGAGAATTGCAGCTCCCGGGTTTGCAGGCGCGCGTCGAAGTGCTGAGGGATTCCTATGGCATCCCCCACATTTATGCACAAAATCCACATGATCTATTCATGGCTCAGGGATTCGTCGAGGCTCAAGATCGGTTCTGGCAGATGGAGTTCTGGCGCAGGATTGGAACGGGTCGATTATCAGAAATTCTGGGAGCATCCGGCCTCGAGACGGATAAGTTTGTTCGAACGATTGGCTGGCACAGAACAGCAGAAGAAGAGATCGAACTGATGGACCCGGAAGTACGCAGTGTGTTCGAAGCCTATGGGGAGGGCGTGAATGCCTTCTTGAAAATCCACCCCGATGGCAAGAGCATCGAATTTCAGCTCTTGCGGCTGAACGGCGTGGATTACGAACCTGAACCCTGGACGCTCATAAACTCAATGACCTGGGCGAAGTTTATGGCCTGGAACCTCGGTGGGAACATGAATAGTGAACTCGCCAGAGCCCACATTGTTGCTCGGGTCGGCGTCTCAGGTCTTGAAACGCTCATGCCCCCCTATGGTGAAGGCTATCCTGTCATCGTCCCCCACCCCATTAACTCGGCTTCACTGCAGGCGGTGCCGGCCGATCCTTTCAACTCGGATTATTTTGGGAGCGGGCAAAACATCGGCAGCAACAGCTGGGCGATCTCCGGCACACGGACGGAGAGCGGCACCCCATTATTGGCCAATGATCCTCACCTTGGCATCCAAATGCCTTCCATCTGGTATGAAATCGGATTGCATTGTGACCCTGTAGGTCCAGATTGCCCATACAACGTCACCGGCGTGACATTTCCATCAGCTCCCGCTGTCATCATCGGCCACAACGATAACATCGCCTGGGGTCTCACCAATCTCGGACCAGATGTACAGGATCTCTTTGTCGAAAAGATCAACCCAGAGAATCCCGATCAGTACGAATACTTAGGGAAGTGGGAGGACATGGAAATCGTGAGGGAAGAGATCATTGTGGCAGGCGAGGATGAACCCGTCGTGGTTTTCTCGAGATCCACCCGGCATGGGCCCATCATCAACGATATCGTCGGTGGGAGTGAGGAAGAATGGGCTTTTGGTTGGGAGCCCCTTGCCCTGAAATGGACTGCGCTCGAACCAGGCAGGATCTTCAACAGCCTACTGCTCCTGAGTAAAGCTCAGAACTGGGATGAGTTCCGGGTAGCCACCCGCGATTGGAATGTCCCGAGTCAGAACATGCTCTACGCGGATCGAGAGGGCAATATTGGATATCAATCTCCAGGTCTCATTCCCATCCGCCGCAGAGGCGATGGCTCACTCCCGGTGCCGGGTTGGACCGGAGACTACGAATGGATAGACTTCATACCTTTTGAAGAGCTTCCACGCTCTTTTAATCCGCCGGAGGGGTACATCGTCACGGCAAATCATGCAGTCGTGGGAGATGAATACCCGTACTTCATTTCCATGGATTGGGATCCCGGCTATCGCGCACGCCGCATCATTGAAATGATCGAAGGGGATGACTTGCTCTCATTCGAAGACATGCAGCGTATGCAGGGGGATAATATCTCGGTCGCCGCACTGGACATCCTGCCCTACATCCTTCAAATTTCTCCCGATGACCCTGCGCAAGCGCAGGCGCTTGACATGTTGCGGGTATGGGATGGGGACATGCACAGGGATAGCGCTCAAGCCGCCCTATTTGAACCTCTAAGGTTGAGCATGGTCGGGCGAGTCTGCGCAGACGAGCCGCTCGGGGGGGCGCACAAGGACCCGGCGAAGATGTCCGCGATTCTCAAGGAGTGGTTGAAGAGGAAGCTCGGCGAGTTCGACGCCGTGCCTGCGAACGAGCTCCTGGAGCGCCGCTACGCGAAGATACGCAA
>CBDVCG010000035.1:0-10482 GCA_965372425.1 uncultured Anaerolineales bacterium | reverse complement strand
TTTGTAATTCGGACCATCCTAAATATCGTCCGATCTATCGAGCCGCTGATCTGGGCTGTGATCGCGGTGGCCGTCGTGGGTCTGGGACCATTCGCGGGTATTGTTGCACTGACGCTGCATTCTATTGCCGCTTTGGGCAAGCTGTACTCGGAAGCCATCGAATCGATCGACCGGGGCCCTATCGAGGCGATCCACGCTACGGGCGCGACATGGCTGCAGACAGTTGTCTACGCCGTAGTCCCACAGATCATCCCCCCATTTGTCTCGTTCACAATCTACAGATGGGATATTAACATCCGCATGTCGACCATCATCGGTCTTGTGGGTGGCGGCGGTATCGGCTTCCTGCTCATTCAGTGGATGCGGCTGTTGGATTTCAAGGCTGCCGGTCTTGCCGTGTGGTTCATCGTAATTACAGTTACGACGCTCGATTTCGTGAGCGCAGAAATTCGCCGACGATTCGTATAAAGTGGTGTAAGGAAGGTTTGTGGATAAATTATCCTCGCCCGTGTTATTGCTGAATGCAAACTACGAACCACTGAATGTTTGCGCGACGCGTCGAGCCATCACTCTTTATCTATCGGGTAAAGCGGAGATGCTACTCAACGGGCGAGGGTACATCTACACAGTCCGAGAAGCCCTGCCCCAACCCTCTGTAATCCGCCTGGGATATATGATCAAACGGCCAAGACCCCGCGTCCGTCTAACCAAGAAAGAGATTTTCCGGAGGGATGGTTTTACCTGTCAATACTGCGGAAAATCGTACAAACATCTAACGATCGACCACGTTGTTCCGCGTCACCTTGGTGGAGCTCATGAGTGGAGCAACCTCGTAACTGCTTGTCCTCCGTGCAATATGAAAAAAGGCGGAAGAATGCTCCACAAGGTAAACATGAGCTTGCGGCGTAAGCCTGAAGAACCTAAGGCAACTGCAAACTACCTGTATGGCAATTATCTTGCGAAGTACGAGGAGTGGGAACCGTTCCTAACCGGATGGTAACAGGTTAGATTAAATAGACTCGAGCAAGGCACACAATCCCCCGGATACCGTGCTGTATCCACCCGATAAAATCGGAATTGGAGCGTTTGCGACTTCAATCGCGAGCGCTCTGATTTCTTCATCCTGGATTTGATCGACCCATCCTAAATCCAGTGCAAAACGGACTTCATCTGGGGGCCACAAGCCTGTCGCAGCCATCCACACCCTTGTATCCCAGAAGGCGCCATCCACCATGGATGCGAGACGTGCTACAAACTCCTCGGGCCCCAACTCGACCAGCATCTGACCGATGAAGGATTGCACTTCTCCATGAGCCATTCGCTGGCTCGATATCATCCCTCGTTCCTCTGAAAATACCCGACACCAGATCTGGGTTCTGCGCTCGAGTTCTACCCACGCGTAGGAAGGAACCCGCCCAATAAGTGCTATGCTGGATGCTGGAGTCCGCAGGATATCTCTTATCGCGTCTACGCGGGCGAGAGCCTCAACGGGAGCATCCTCGAGGTATGTGCCTAACGCGTTCCCGAGGTTGGGATGACGCTTTATCATCAAGAGATCCAGGGGTGTATCGATGTCAAGCCTGGTCATGGCTTGCGGAGAGGCAGCTTCCACTTCGATTCCCCCTTCATGCGCCAGGACCCAACCGAGGGAATTGTCCGTGGGGATTCTCTCTCTTAATTCCGGAATGTGTTTGGTGTCGTTAAGAATCATCCAATCTGTGGAGTGATAATTATTAACATATGCGTAAGGGCTTGATGCGCCCGACGCTTTTTTGTAGGCTCCATCGAGGAAATCCGTTGAAATCAATGGGGCTGATCCACCACCAAAATATGCTAGCGATGACAGATCCTGTTTTTCGATGATTTCGACCAGCGCGTGCCCAAAATGGAATGGATGAGTGTCCAATGGGATTGTGCATAATCCCAAAGTAGCGAATATCTCCTCGTCGACTGCATCCCCAAATACGCCATATATTGGATCGGCAACCTCAATCTCCCTCAATCGACTCAGGAGGTCAATGGCAGCATGCCGCCTGCCTTCTGCAACAAACTTTACTGCGGGAGAAGTGCCGCCCGGCGGCAGCATGATGAGCGTGGGAATTATCGAATTCATAATGAATGGGCAGTATGTCTATGCGCAACCCAAGCTAGGAAAGGCTCGCTGGTTGCATTATGCGACTTCTGTTTCGATAAGTCCTAATGTGCCATCACGACGTCGGTAAAGAACGTTTACATCATTGTTATTGGCGTTTAGGAAAACGAAGAAATCTGCATGACCGAGCAGGTCCATCTGTTCAATAGCTTCTTGTTCGTCCATCGGTAATAACAAGTGTCGCTTTCTCCTCGCTATTCGGATCTCTTGTTCATTTTCATCGATCTCCACGTCGGGGATATCGGGAGCGACTTCAGCCGCCGATCGGCCATCACCACGAGCTTTCCAACGTCGGCCTTTATACCGATCAATCTGCCGGTGGAGTTTATCGATGACGAGATCTACAGAGGCAAACATATCTTCAGTTCGATCCTCAGCTCTCAATAACACGCCCTTCCCCATCACTGTGACTTGGGCAACCTGGCGATCTTGCGCACTTCGAGCCGATTTTGCGTAGGTCAGATCAACCTTGGCTTCTTCCAATGTGTCGAGATATCGATCTAGCTTCCCAACTTTCTTAACGACGTAATCCTGTAATCGTTCACTCAATTCCATATCTTTCACATTGATCTCAACTTGAATGGTCATTGGGCCTCCCCTTCTATGAGATTTGGATTTCTTCCGCCATCTTCTGCAAGACCAACGGAGAGTGCGTATATGCGTCTTGCGCCCGCTTGTTCAGCTGCTTGAGCACATGCAATCGTGGTCGCACCAGTCGTAACGAGATCATCCACAAGAAGGATGTTTTTATCGTGTAAGGCGCTCTTATTACCTTGAATTGCATCCTGAACATTAATTCTTCTTTGCGTTGGGTTGAGACCTACTTGAGAACCCGTTTCTCTGATGCGCATAAGCCCATCGGGTAGGTATTGGATCCCAAGTTCCTCGGCCACGCTGCAAGCAATAAGCCCAGCTTGATTATACCCGCGCTGTCTATGCCTTTTCGCACTCAGTGGCACCGGAACCACCAGATGAGCATGCCAGGCTTCACGTCGATAGACATTCGTTAACCACGAAGCCATCACATTAGCTAGCTCTTTGTTTGGGCGGTATTTTAAGTGGAGGATGGCCGAAGAGAGTGGAGGTGCGTACTTTGCAAAGACACGGACGAGAAGGTTGATCTCGAGTGAATCACACGCCTCGCACTCGTTATCGCTTGTGGCAGGCAATCCACATCTTGTACATCTTTTACGTGAAACGGGCTGCAGTTTGTGATTACACGCAGGACACCAGGCGGTGCCCCTCAGGCCCCAACCCCCACAGCGCAAAGGGAAGATTGTCTTGAAACCCAACTCGATCAGGCGCTTTGGCCATCGCGAGATGGGATGAGTCAAGCGCTCAATCACCGGGCTCCTCCCGGAATTAGCTTGGATCCTTTGCCTTGCTACCCGTTAGAACAGACCCATCATCGCTGGTGAGGTTATCAATAACAACGCGGCCGGGCCGAGTAGAACCAGCAGAATGGATGGGAAGATGAGTAGGGCGATTGGAAAAATCATCTTGATAGGTGCTTTATGCGCCTCTTCTTCCGCCATCTGACGTCGGCGCACTCTCATCTGATCGGCTTGAATACGGAGAACTTTTGCCATGCTTACACCAAGCTGCTCTGACTGGATCACAGCGGCCACGAAGCTCGTAAGCTCCGAGACACCAAGGCGGTCAGCCATATCCCGCAAAGCCTCCCGGCGTAATTTCCCCAGTCGAACTTCTTGAAGCACTCGGCCGAATTCAAGTGCAAGATCGTTGTCCCACTTTTCGTTCACTTTACCCATCGCAGCGTCAAAACCTAAACCTGCTTCCACACAAATCGTGAGCAAGTCGAGGGCATCAGGAAGCGCTCTGAATACGACTTTCTGTCGGGCAGTTATCCGACCTGATAGCCAGAGCTGGGGAAAGAAAAATCCGATCATCAAAAAGATGGCTGATAATGCTAATCCCTGGACCCAATTCCGACTTGTGAGCGCAAACACGAGGAAAACCGCTCCACCGAAAAACAACGCCACAACAAAGCGCATCCCGAGGAAGAAGGAAGGATCCATCTGCATCGGGTTTCCGGCCATCTCAATTTTAAGCGTGGTAGATTCGAGTGTGGCCTGAGGTGTAAAACGGGAGGCGATCTCACCAATCTTATTAAAGATAGGGAGGAGAATTCGCTCGTGAAACCCCTGTGACATCTCGATCTCTTCCAACGTCATGGACTCTTCGCGAGTGCTATATTCGGCGAGGCGTTCATGGATGGGATCTGACGCTTGCGGGGCATTGATACCCACGAAGACCAAGACAATGGCCAGGATTATGACGAAGATGACTGCACCAATGATTGCTATTGACATATCAACTAACTCGCTTCCTGAATATCAGAGACGGAGGCTAACTTTCCAACTGTGTTCATAAACTCTCACGATGTGACACGTATTTATTGGCTCGTAATTATTAGATGTCGATGTCTACGATCTTTTGCGTCATAATAAAACCGGCCGTAATCATGATCGCTGCCAGCGATATCAGCGGGATGCCGCAGTTTCGAGTTTCCGGATTGAAGAACATCATAATGTAGTCTTTATTCAGTAAAAATAGCAACAGAACCAGGGCGATTGGCAGAGCAGAGATAACCCAGGCCGTCGCTCGACCCTGCGCAGTTAATGCCTGAATCTCCCCTTTGATTCGCACCCGTTCTCTGATCGTAAATGTAATCGTATCGAGGATTTCAGCCAGGTTACCACCGACCTCTCGCTGGACGTTAATAGCTGTGATGACTAAGTCTAGGTCTTCACTGTCAATCCGTCTTAACAAGTGATCGAGAGCGTCCTCCATGGGAATACCAAGCTGCATCTCCTGGACCACACGTCGGAATTCGCCAGAGATTGGGTCAGGGAGCTCTTTACTTACAGCCTCCATAGACTGGAGCGTTGAGAAACCTGCGCGCAGCCCGTTTACCATTAGCATGAGCATGTCACCCAATTGGTTATCGAACTTCTTCAGACGTTTCCCTTGAGCACTATTGACGTAGAACTTTGGAATGAAATAGCCAATTATAGTTGCGATAACGGCGGCAGGAATCGAGCCTCGGGTGATGATGTAAGCGGCGAATCCTACCAGCAGCATGGAGATAAACCTGGATGCGATGAATTCGGCTGGACGCAGCTTTACGTCAGCGCGGGCAAGATCCTTGGCGAGGCCCTCAAATAAATCACTGCCCTCCCCTAGCTGGTTGAAAAAGTCTGAAATGGCACCAGTACCTCTTGTCGCTGTATCCTCTTCCTCGCTGACCGTTGTGCTCGTCGTGCTGCCCTCGATATAACTTCCGAGGCGCTCTTCTACTATAGATTGCCCCCCCAGAAGAGACGAACCCACGCCGACAACCAGGAGCAGCAACCCAAGACCACCGATGATAAACAGAATTAGATTTGGATTCATGGCTAGTACCCACGCATTCGATCACCTACACCAAATATCGATGCAGGTAGATTAATACCGGCTGCCTCAATCTTATCAATAAATCTTGGCCTGAGACCCGTCGGCCTGAGCCTGCCGATGACTTTCCCATCTTCTAATCCAGTTTGTTCGAAGACGAAGATGTCCGTCATCGTAATTACATCACCTTCCATCCCCTGGATCTCCGAGATGTGGGTGACTTTCCTGGTGCCATCACGGAGACGCTCAAGGTGGACCACCAACTCCAGAGCGGATGCAATCTGCTCTCGGATCGCCCTTATGGGGAGATCCATACCCGCCATCAGGGTCATCGTTTCAATACGGGCAAGCGTATCTCGTGGACTATTCGAGTGTGCCGTCGTCATCGATCCTTCATGACCCGTATTCATCGCCTGAAGCATGTCCAGAGCTTCTTCAGCGCGAATTTCACCTACGATGATTCGGTCGGGTCTCATGCGCAGGGAGTTGACAACCAGATTCTGGATGGAGACTTCTCCCCTCCCCTCAATATTGGGTGGACGCGATTCTAAAGTGACGACATGTTCCTGACGCATTTGGAGTTCGGCGGCATTCTCAATAGTCACAATGCGTTCATCGTTTGGGATGTATTGTGAGAGTACGTTCAGCAGGGTAGTTTTGCCCGATCCGGTGCCGCCAGAGATAATCATGTTGATCGCGGCGATAACGCAGGACTTCATAAACTCAATTGATTCCGGTGTGATGGTACCGTACTCAATGAGCTGTTCTACAGTGATCGGATTTTTTGAGAATTTTCGGATGGTGAGCGTCGGACCAACAAGTGAGATAGGTGGGATGACGGCGTTCACACGCGAACCGTCAGGAAGACGGGCGTCCACGTATGGACTAGATTCATCGATGCGGCGTCCGAGCGGCGCCACGATCCTATCGATAATGCGCATGAGATGGTCGTCGCTCTCAAACGAAGCAGCCTCTCGGAAGATTTTCCCGCCCCGCTCGATATAGATTTGCTTGGCACCGTTCACCATAATTTCTGTAATCGATTCGTCTGCGAGCAGCGGTTCGAGTGGTCCTAGACCCAGGATTTCCGCAACAATTTGTTCGAAAAGACGACGCCGTTCAGGTCTTGAGAGAACGATCTTCTCTTCACCGAGAATGTTCTCAAATAGTTCTTCAATAGTCTGCCGAACCTCTGCCGTTTGACTTACGTCCATGGAGGGATCAAGCTCGGCGAGAAGTTTATTCTGAACCCGGGTCTTTAGATCATAATACGTATCACGTTGTGAGCTTCCGGGAGGTGCGACGCGACGAGCAGACAGACCGCTCAACTGAGACGTGCTTATTGCTTCATGTGATCCGCTGTTCCCGCTTGGAACAGGGACGCTTTCCGCTTGTCCCTCTTCAATTCTTTTTAGAAGTGACATTTTGCACGCTCCTTACCACCCATTGAACTCGAAACACAAATCAACTACCTCGACAACAACTTCGATTTCTCTACCAACTCTTCTTCTTCGGGTTCATTAACACTCAGTATTCTTTCCTTCAGTGTACCAAGGAGTTCGAAGATACTCTTGCCAGAAGGTTGGCTCTTATCACTCAGAAGCAACGGTACACCTTTATTGATAGAAGCGGATACGGTCTTGTCATCCAGCGGGATAATACCGCTCACAGTGCATTTGAGGTTTTCAGCCACGGCCTCCGCACTAATGCCAGATTTCCGATCCATCTTGTTAAGAACGAAGAAGATATTTTCCTTCGGAAACTCCAGGATTCCCAACAAATCGAACAAGAGACGTGCATCCTTAATCGAAGGTATTTCAGGCGTTGCAACAACGACGAGCAGATCAGTCACGTCCAATACCGCAAGTGTGATGTCGTCCATCGTTGAGCTCGTATCCACGATGACATATACGAATTCTTTCTTCAGGAATTGAAGTACATCTCTGACCTCGTCCGCGTTGACCTCATCAGCCATCTCGGGGCGGAACGGGGCAGCAAGCACCCGTAATCCTGTTTGATGGCGCAGGAGCACTTCTTCGACAACTTCACTATCAAGTTCATTCGCACGACTAGCCAGGTCTATAAAACTCGTCTTGGCCTGTAAATTGAGGGATACTGCAATGTCTCCAAACTGGAGGGCAGCATCGACGAGTACTGTCGGGGTGTCCACTGTGTCTAAGCCTACGGCAATATTTGTGGCCAGCATCGAACATCCAACCCCGCCTTTCGCACTATAGATGGTGATGATTTTGCCCTGGCTTGGAAGGGGGCCGGTATAACCGAGCCCAGGAACCGGCGACATCGCCTGAGGTGCGGGCTGCCCTAACTTTTCTTTTTGTTCCTTTGCAAAAGATGCTAGCGATCGGATTGTGGATATCAGCTCGTCTCCAGACGGTGGCTTTGCGATGAAGTCTCTCGCTCCAGCGCGCATCGCCTTCTTGACATAATCCGCATCGCTTTGCACGGAAAGCATCACGATCTGTGTAAAGGGTACATCACGCAGCATGGCTTCAGTCGCAGAAATGCCGTCCATATCAGGCATATTGATGTCCATGATGACTACTTCCGGCTCAGTTTCCCGAGCCATTTCAAGGGCTTCAACGCCTGTACGGGCTGCGCCTACGACCACTACATCAGATTCAAACTGAAGAAGCTTCCGTAAGTTTTCTCTTGTCTCCGCGATATCGTCGACGATGAGAACGCGGATGAGATCCTCCGCGTGATCTTCTTCCATTCACATTTCTCCTGCGCCCGCCAATACTACTGGCTGGGCGGTGCCTGCGGCCCGTCGTTCGGCAGTTTTGGTACGATGAGCTCGCTCAAGCGGGGCTCAAGCGTGTACGGCAGTTTTGGAGGTATGGTGACATCATAGGATTCCACCAGGTAATCCAGGGTGACGCTCGTTGTCTCTGTGAGCTCCGCATCATTCGGTGCGCGCAATGTCAACGTGATATCTGCGCCAACTTTGAGCGCCCAGTTCAACACTAACGCATCCTGTGGCGTCACGATGAGCGTAACGATGTCCGGCGGCTCAGGTCCAGAAATATCGCCGGGAGCAGGCTGCCCTGTTGGCGCCCCAACGCCCTCCTCCGGCGCAGGCACAACCGCAGCTGCAACATCGTCTACAAGCGAGAAAGTGCCCACGTGCAGAACCTGTGCGTTCTCGACGATCCTCTGTGTTACGACTCGTGGACGCTGGGCTTCCTGCGGAACCAAGTGGAACGGTTGACCAAGTTCTTCATCAATTTCCACCCTCCCGACTAACGCCTGAGAGGCTCCCTCTTCACCTTCAACCGCGCCAACACCACCCGTGATCGAAGGTGCGGGAAACTCCTCTGTGCCCCCCGAGGCTGTCAGGATGGTGGCCATATTGGGGAGCACCGACTGGAAATCGGTGTCTATATCGATCATGAGTAGACTAAAAAGGACGTCGATGTGATCTCCGTCTCGAAGGGCATATGCGACACCGGATAATCGGCTCATCGGAATCGCGATGGCAGTGAATCCGGCTGGAATGGCAAGAGATGCATCCGAACCCGAAGCAAGCAGATCTCCGGTCTCACTTGTCACCATCTCTTCTGTGATGGGCACGCCACGCCCAATGTCCAGCCTCGCAATCATCCCAACAACCCTGGACTTGATGCCTTCCTCATCTGGACCGCTGATCATGGTCTCGACGACCATATTTGCCGGCATCCGCGACATAATTACCCCATCATCAGGGATCAGTGATCCTCTTCCGATATCCTGCGCGGCAATGGCGACAAGTACGAGGTCAGAAGGAATCCCTTCCGGAGTTGGCTGTGCCTCACCTCCCCCACCTCCTAGACCTCCACTTACCACCAGGTAGGCAGCCACGGCTCCTAACAGTAAAATCATCGCAAACAGTATTAGTACACGAGGACGGCGCATGAGGCCTCCTTAAAATATTGGAGATTTCGCGTATCTTTTCCTTGACGCGCGTATCTTACTCTGTTGACTCGAAAAGTCAAGCAATACTCAATTTACCATAGGTGAGCCGGTTTCCTCACTTACATTTCCCTTACACAAGGAGCCCTATCGTGGATAGGGCTCCCGCGTGATTAGCGGAAAAGTAATGATCCCCCATCACCCGGCCAATCAAATGCTAGATGTTGTTAATGATGTTGCTGAACACGTTGCCAATGGCCGGTCCGAGTAACGCAAGAATGACGATTACGACGATCGCTACTAAAACAAGAATTAACGCGTACTCTACTAGGCCCTGGCCCTTCTCTTTCGGTGCATACAGCATCTTCTCTCACCACCTTTCTGTCTCAATATTGCCTGTTTTTTGTTACAAGCGTAGATATTATAGACATTGCACTGTGAAACTTCAATAGGACCGATATCCGTGGGAAACCAGTACCACAGTCGTATGAAGGTTTTATATTGAAAATTTGGAGGAACGCGTCCTACTCACCGGTAGGAATTGAAAAGACAACCCGAGCGCCCTCACCTGGGCTGCTGCTGACATCCAGGGTGCCTTCAAACAGCTCTACTTGTTTCTCAAGACGGCTGAGCCCCTTATCGGGGTTTTCTTCGTACGAAAGGGTTTCGGGATCGAAACCTTCCCCATTGTCCTCCACGGTTACTTTTAAGTTGTTCTCACCCATGTCTATTAAGACTTTCGCCTGGGTGGCTTTTGCATGTTCACGAATGTTCGCAAGCAGTTCTTGCACCGAACGAAAAGCCATGACTTCCCGGTGAGGCTCAAGTCGACGTTCCGTGCCTGTCACGGTAACGCTGATATCCAACCCCGCTTTCTCCTTGAGCGCCTCAACATAACGACGAATCGTCGGTACCAGCCCGAGATCATCCAGCATCATCGGTCGAAGATCGAAGATAAAATCTCGTACGTTCTCAAAACAGGATGTTGCGGCTTCCTTAAAGTGTTC
>CBDVCG010000034.1:0-10581 GCA_965372425.1 uncultured Anaerolineales bacterium | reverse complement strand
CCAATGCCGTCTCCACCTGTGGATGCGGCCACAGTTTCAAGGCAGAAGGGGAGGAGCAGAATACGGCCCCGCATGCACACGCATCCGGCGGATGCAACTGCTGAGCCATGGAGCGCGTCATTTATCAACCTAGGACCTCCCCAATAACCGGGGAGGTCTTTTTTTATGTATAGTGGCTCAGCAAGTTCTGCATGGATTTGGAAACGATCCCGAATTCAGGAGAAGGTATGCTCGGGGAGATGACCGAGGATGCTCAGAATATTTCGTGGGTTGAGTGGCATTCTTGGTTCAGTTACCACGCAGAAAAGAAATCGCTATCCCGAATATACCCACAATCGATAACCCCATGATCGCCAGGATGGGCGGCAATCCTCTCGCTGCCACTGCTTCATCTGGCGTGACTGTCGTTTGAGGGATTAATTCTGCCGGGGTGAATGTGGGCAATCGCGTTGGCGGCGCACCGCTCAAATTAAATTGAGCCGCGAGCGTAGGATCGATGGTTTGGGTCACACGCGGTGTCGAAGTCGGAGGTGGTTCAATAATGGGGAGGAGGCGTTGTCCTGTTTCAAGCACGACGAATGGTGCGTATACCCAGGCCACATTACCTAGTACTCCTGGGTAGAATATTTGGATCCAATCTCCCCCGGGTGATCGGCCCAGTGCTGGGGCTCTCTGTGCCGCAATCAACACGCCCACTTTTTCGTAATCCGTACTGGGTCCCAAACGCACGTTCACCTGTTCAGGAACGAGAATCGTCGGACCCTCCGGTGTACCGGTCACGGTGGGTTCCTGAAGCGGGGGGGAAGCGGCAGCTTGCGAAGTCCCCAGAAGCAGGGTCCCAGCGACAATAATAATCACCATCCATGCGAGATAGCGCATTCCGTTCTCCGTTGATTGCCGTGGATTTGCGGCCGCATTATACTACACCGTGAGTAAGGAGAAGCTCAGTACAACATGATGACTCGCAATCAAATTGACTCTCGTACTTTTCACGGGGAAGTTCATCCAGAAGACTTTGCCTCAGCTCTCGTGGCAGAATTTAATCGGGGAAATCTGCGCGCCAAAAAGGTGGGGCGCAGAAACCAGCGCATCGTTCAAATCACAACCCGACCCTCCCCCTCCTCCGGAGGTCAAACGGCCATCAGCGTTCATCTTACTGAGGTTGACGATGGTGTTCAGGTACGCATCGGGCAGCAGGAATGGCTGGGGATCGCGGCCAGTCTCGGGGTCACTGCCTTAAGTGTTCTCAGCAGACCACTCTCCATTTTGCATAGACTCGATGACATCGCTCAAGATCTCTCTTCGCTGCAGCTCACGACCAGGATCTGGGAAACGCTCGCCCGTACAGCCGAGCATCTTGGCGCCTCGCATGAACTATCAGATAAACTCAAGCGCTTGACGTGCGAACATTGCCTCACAGCGAATCCTGTCGGTTCACCCCACTGCATCGCGTGTGGCGCTCCTCTTGGTCCAAACCAACCTGTTACATGTCAGAATTGCGGATATATCCTCTATCCCGACGAAACCGTATGTCCACAATGCGGCGCAGAGAATTCAGTTGGTTGATGCCGATTCCCCTTTTACTCTAAGACGCTTTCCTTCCAATCGTAGGGGTGACCAAGCTGGCGGCTCGACGTAGGTGTTATTAGCCCTGCCAGGGTAGATTCCGACGCATCGAGAACACGCACAGGTCCGACGAGCCGCTAGTTCCAACTTGGCGATGGCGGAGGGTGTGACTTTGGAGGTATATTTCTAACCTCCCGCAGGTTTGGAACCTACGGGAGGTTTAAGTTCAGACCTCATCATGCAAGGGGTTGGCGTTATTTTGGCAGCTCGAGCGCTCAAGAAAACCGTCATAGGGATTTCTCGATTCGTTCGGGCTTCAACCTCAACATGGCTTTGCGTGGAGCGCCAGCAACTCATGCCCTGAATGAAGGTGAAGGGCCGCAAAATCCTACATTGCGTTATAAAAACGAACTTGTGGATTGCCACGCTCCGGCGCATGTCCCGAACGTAGGGAGGGATCTCGCCTCCGCAATGACAAGTAGAAGGGAACAGGGCACAAATGGAAGTGGCACAATTAAAAGGGATTATGGAATCAGGCAATAAGGGAGAGCGTATCTGGGTCTTGAGAGGAGTTTGTCGGAGGGGTGAGCAAATGTGTTCCTCTTGCTGGTGATTTCGATGAATATCTAGGAAGGGCTGGTGCGAAGGGAACCCCGCACCCAGAGCACACCCACTCGATATGCTTCGCCCAGTGCACAAATGCGAAGCGTCATCTACGCTTTGCCCCCGATGCTGAATGTGCTTGGACCCATACTTGACAGGACCTACGACCTGGCTATACGAATACCCTGCGAGGGTCAGGCATTTACAGCTGTTTCCAGTGCTATCTGGGCGCCTCTTTCGAGCGCCTCGTAGTTCGCCTCGAGAAGATCTCTCCGATGTTCAGGGATGTGGACCTTTAGTGACGCAGCCACCTGCTCCGTAGTAAGAGCATCATCCATCGCTAGCAAGGCACCAAGAAGAACCATGTTGGCCATACGCTTATTGCCCATTTCTTCAGCGATTTCATTGGCAGGGACCATGAGAACACGGATATCATCCCTTTCAGGTTCCCGATCGACCAGTGATTGATTGACGACAAGAGCTCCGCCTGCCTTCACCAACGGCTCATACTTTTCGAGAGAAGGTAAGTTCATTACGATGACGGCTCTCGGGTTCTTGACCACCGGTGACCCAATTGCGCTTTCGCTGATGATGACCGTACAGTGAGCCGTACCGCCGCGCATTTCGGGGCCATACGAGGGAAACCATGTTACGTGGAGATCATTATCAAGCGCGGTATATGCCAGCAATTGGCCAGCAAATAAAACACCTTGCCCACCGAAACCTGCGATGATTATCTCTGTCTGCATCCCCACTCCTTAGGTTTTTTTCGCTGTCGCAAGAGCTGGGTGAACTTTATAATCCCCCAGAGGATAAACGGGGATCATGTGTTCTTCGATCCAATCCAGCGATTCGGCGACACCAATTCCCCAATTTATCGGGCAGCTGGAGAGAAGCTCTACCATAGAGAATCCCATCCCTTGCTTTTGGACTTCGAAAGCCTGGCGTATCGCTTTTTTGGACTTCCTGATGTTAGGTACATCGTGGAGGCTCCTGCGAACAATATAGGCTGCACCATCAAGCTGGGAAAGAATCTCGCACATCTTGAGCGGAAAACCATGTGTCTCGACATCTCTTCCGTTGGGCGTTGAAGTTGTCCGTTGTCCTGGGAGAGTCGTAGGAGCCATCTGACCTCCCGTCATTCCGTAGATTGCGTTGTTGATAAAAATTACGGTGATGCATTCTCCCCTGCCCGCTGCATGAAGAATTTCTGCTGCACCGATCGACGCAAGATCCCCATCGCCCTGATAAGTAAAGACAAAATGATCGGGGTTCACACGCTTGATGCCCGTAGCCATTGCCGGAGCGCGACCGTGGGCCGCCTCGGCAAAATCCATATTGAAGTAATCATACGCGAAGACAGAACATCCGACCGGTGCAATCCCAATAGACGACTCCCGCACACCCATCTCATCGAGCACCTCGGCGATGAGCCGATGTGCGATTCCATGGGTACACCCGGGACAATAGTGGGTGCTGATTTGCGTTAGACTCTCAGGTCTTGAATAAACTAAAGATTCGACGAGTTCGGTCTCTGTCATTTTGGAGGTTCCTCTTTTTTTCGCCATTTATGGTTCTTGTGCATGTTTCCTGATTTGATCAAGTACCTCATCAGGCAAAGGAAGCACGCCGCCCATGCGCCCGTAAAATTCGACAGGCACACGTCCCTCAACCGCCAAGCGGACATCTTCGATCATCTGCCCTGCATTCATCTCTATAACGAGTATCTTTTTTACTTGGTCGGTCAGTGCAGCCACAGCGGCATAGGGGTAGGGATAAAGCGAGATGGGTCGCAGCAAACCAACTTTAATGCCGTCTTCGCGAGCCATTGTGATGGCTGATTGCGCGATCCTGCCAGCCGTTCCGAACGCGACAATTGCAATCTCAGCGTCGTCCATCTCAAACGTTGTAAAACGTACTTCATTTTCCTCAATAACGGCTTGTTTTTTCTGTAGCGTTAAATTGAATATCTCTTCTTCCGCAGGATCGATATAAATCGATGAAATCACGTTTGGGCCCCGGTCGACAGCGCCTGTTAATGCCCATTCTGGTCGATCGGAAAAAGATCGCACTTCCTGCATCTCAGGAAGTTCCGCAGGTTCCATCATCTGTCCCAGGCTGCCATCCGCTAGTATCACGACAACAGTGCGGTATTTTTCAGCCAACCCGAATGCCTCCACGGTTAGATCGATCAGTTCCTGGATAGTCGCAGGTGCGAGCACGATGAATTTGTAATCTCCATGCCCCCCTCCTTTTACCATCTGGAAGTAATCACCTTGAGATGGCGCGATATTCCCCAGCCCTGGACCTCCTCGCATAACATCGACAAGAACAACTGGAACCTCAGAACCGGCGATGTAGGAGAGCCCCTCCATCATCAAGCTGACTCCCGGGCTGGAGGATGAGGTCATTACACGCACGCCTGAACAAGCTGCACCATAGACCATATTGATGGCTGCCACTTCGCTCTCTGCCTGCAAAAAAATACGCCCTAATTCGGGCATGCGCTTGGACATGTGTTCGAGAGCCTCAGTCTGAGGCGTAATGGGGTATCCGAAATACGCCTCACATCCAGCTCGGATCGCCGCCTCTGCGAAAGCGACATTTCCCTTGAGTAATTCTTTTGTCACGTAGTTGTCTCCTCTGATCAAACTGCTGCTGCGGGGACTTTATCCTTGGACACCCATCGAAACACGGAGATGGCAGCATCCGGACAGATGACGGCACAGATTGCACAACCCGTACAATCTTCTGCAGGGTCGAGAAGTATTGCGGGGTGATAACCCTTAGGCGTGAACCTGTCCATGTCCATTTTAATAACATCCTTCGGGCACACAAATGTACAGAGCTCACAACCCTTACAGAGATCATCACTGATTACAATCCTGCCCTTCGCCATATATGTTTTCCTCCAGGTTCCTACAGAAAAGATACCGCCACTGTGATTTCACATCCAGTGCAGACCGTCATACGTGGGCTAACCAAAAATCCTATATTGGAGGATAACGGTCCATTTCACATTTTCCTCAACTCCGCATCCGGATATCGTTCGATTTGAGGGATCTTAATAACCACGAAAAATTCCAAGTCCGTCGCTAGTATTTTCTCATGAAATTCCTTCAATACCACAACACTGCAGTTATACTCTAAGCAGGTATTGGAAGTCGTTTCACCTGACAAAGGAGGGTGGACATGGAAATTAAGTGGCTCGATCGCAGCCTCCCCTTTCTAGCGTTTCTCGACGAGTGGTATGAACAACTGCCAGACGGGACCCTCAACACAGTAATTGATAATCCAAGTCGAACTGCGGTCATCTCAGTAGATGTCATCAATGGATTTTGTTATGAAGGCCCTCTCTCCAGTCCTCGGGTGAAACAAATCATCGATCCGATTATCAAACTCTTCCAGAACGCATGGGATGCAGGTGTTCGTGAGATCATCCTTACACAAGACACACATGAGGCAAATGCAGTGGAGTTCGGGCAGTATCCTCCACATTGCATCAGGGGGACGAGCGAGGCTGAAACCGTTCCGGAAATTGAAGCTCTGCCATTTTACGATCACATGACCATCATCGAGAAGAACTCGATTCACTCTGGGCTGGATACTGGGTTATCAGATTGGATTGCCGGTCATCCGGAGATTGATCGGTTTATTATTGTTGGAGACTGCACCGATCTCTGCACTTACCAGCTCGCCATGCATCTTCGTTTAGATGCGAATGCCCGGCAATTGGACAGAATGGTCATCGTCCCGGTCGATTGTGTCGATACCTATGATCTACCGGTCCAAACAGCTGAAGATATCGGCGCTGTCCCCCATGACGGAGATCTGCTTCACCGCGTATTCCTCTACAGCATGATGTTAAATGGCGTAGAAATTTATGCAAAAATTATCTGAACTTTATGGTCATCTCATCCAGTTGTTACGAAAAGAAAATCACCCATATTCAGTCCGTTAGTTTGGACGCCATCCTTAAAGGACAATCGAGGTCGATATGAGTATCTTCGATGGAAAACGGCTGACGAATGATGTCTTCAAGCTCGATATCGAACGAATGCGTCGCGGTTGGTACTCGGATAAATATTTCGAAAATATCGATCGCATGCTCACCCAGCTTTCGATAAGCAATTACACATATGCTGGGCAGCACCATCGGCTTCCAGCCGGTGTTTCGGATAAGGATATTTTTATCGGGGATCTTGAAGTCGAACTGCAATGGTTTACACGACGCCCGGGGAAGACCGTGGTCGTAGGTGTAGACAAGGCGCTCTCCATGCTTCGCCATTGCACGGGTTACTGGGAAGACGAGCACTTCCAGGAGACATGGAAGAATCTTGACGTCTGGGCTGTCCATGATGGCGCCATCGTCGAATACCAGGGCGATCCAAGAAAAGTCAGACCCGTTATACGTGTTCGAGGACGGTACCGGGATTTCGCCCTCCTGGAGACACCCACGCTGGGAATCCTCACACGTGCATCAAGAGTAGCCACGAACGTGTACGAGACACTCATTGCCGCAGGTGGTAAACCCGTGCTGTTCTTCCCGGCCAGGTTCGATCTTCACGAAGTCCAAGCGGCGGATGGCTACGCCTATAACATTGCCGTCCAGCGTTTCAACAAGGACTTCGCCAGCCACCTTGGACCATTCATTTCTACGGATGCACAGGGGGACTGGTGGGGAGGCGCCGGCGGCGGTACGATCGCCCATGCGGCCCTGGCATGCTTCCTGGGTGACACCGCGGAAGCCATGTGCGTATTCGCCAGAACCCTTCCTCCTGAAATACCCCGCATCGCACTGGTGGACTTCAACAATGATTCAATCGGGGACTCGCTTACAACACTGGAGAGAATGTTCTCGGTGTATCGTGATCTTATCTCCAGGGGAGCTGAGGATGAAGCGAGAAAATATAAGCTCTATGGCATCCGTCTCGATACCAGCAAATCAATCCGCGATGTGAATGTCCCCCCTCTGGGCGATCCATATCTAGACCTCGGCGTGACTCCGAGGTTGGTTTTCTCAGTAAGGCAGGCCCTTGATCAGGCCTGGTCATCCTGGGGCCTGTCACGGGAATGGCAAGATCAAGCGCGCCAATACTGCCAATCGGTAAAAATCGTTGCGACAGGAGGGTTTACACCCCAGCGCATCCAGCAATTTGAAAGGCTTGAAGTTCCCGTGGATATTTATGGGGTTGGCTCCTCATTGTTCACGAACAGCGGCCCTAATGTCACAGATTACACCGCAGATGCCGTCAAGGTGAACGTACATGGGGAGTGGATACCCATGGTCAAGGTCGGCAGGAGCGCCAGCGACAACCCCGAATTGGAAAAGGTGATCTAATTTTGGCTAAAGCGGGATATCGTCCAGGAAAATTTTATGGACGAATAATAGAGAAGGCTATTGAATTGGGGGGTTGAAATAGTTGTAGACAGCCCTGGATAAATTTGCGACCAACTTTGAAGTCGGGTCCCAAACCATTTCTTCATTATCCCAGAGGAAAACGGACATAACATAGTCCCCACCAGGCGTAAACACAATTCCGGCGTCTCCGATCATGTCCAGGGGAGAGGAACGCCAACCATGTTTGTGCGCTACACGCGTTCCGTCAGGAACACCACCCTTTAACAAGGTACCGAGAATATTTTCGGAGAGCAGGTCGAGCATCCTCCTACATTCATCAGCAGAGATCTCATCAGGATAGACGGCTAACAGCGTTCCACCCCCTTGTGCACAGGCATAGATATCCTCCAGAAGCATTCCCATATCCGATGCCGTCGTCTGGGTATAACGATCAGGCCTGGTATTAATATCGGTCCGTTGATTTGCTTCGGTAGAGTATGTTCTGAGCAGCGGAGCATGGAGATAGTAATACCCTGCGGTAAAAGTGTTTTCCAATCCAAGCGCCTGTATCGTCTCGGTCACGATGAGGGGGCCCGTATTGACATCGATATCCTTCATCAGCCAGTCCGAAGGATCGTTGCCTGATTCGGTGATCATCTCCTCAAGCCAGCGAGATTTCTCCGCAGTCAGCGGTTCATCCTCAAACCGGTAATAAGCCGTCATGATGGGAATCTTGTTGATGGATGCTGCCGAGAAGGCGATATCCGGGTTTGTTGAGATATCCTCTCCTTCAAATGATGCAAAGTGGATATTGTCGCCGCTCCGCAAATCCGTGAGGTATATCACAACCAGACCATCAAAATTAGCCACCTCGACATTCTGTTTCAACAGGATCTCCAGCGTCTCCAGCGTAGGCTTCGGGGCTGCATCAGCGACGACGGGAAGATTTAGCCTTCGATTTGTTGGGGAGCGCATGATCGTCCCGAGGAGTTCTTTCGCCCGAGAGATATCGAGCACGCGCCCAGGAACTCCTGCGGAAAACGTTGGACTCCCAGGCACTGGCTCTGCTGGAATAGGAGGCTGGTCGTATCTGCTGCCGATATCCTGAAGGTAGCTTTCAAGCTGTGAGTCCGAGTACTCTGCCTTTACGGGCACACTGCTTGGATCACCTGGTCTGTTCCAGAGGAAATCCCAGAAACCTGTCCAGAAATCATCGCCGGTGCGCTCATGCTCCGCCGCAGCAAGCATGACATCGGTGTCTAATTGGAATCCAACATTGGCAGGATTCAAATGAATAATTTGATCGTCATAGTGGAGTTCGATTGGAGTGCTGTACGTTGTGAGCATCCGATCGAGCGCTTCTGATTGAGACAAGCCGCCAACCGGTACGCCGGCGATGGTCAATTGCAGCGGCAATCGAGACCTCTTGCGACTGTATGCGACGAGCTCATAAAAGAATAAGGCTACAGCACCAAGCAGCAGCGCAAGTGAAATCCACCTCAGTATATTCGGACCGTTCCGTCTCATTTTTCCTCTCGGCGCAGGAGTATATCATAACGAAACCATCGTCGGTTATGAGCAGACATAATCCAGCCATCCGCTCTGATGACGGCCTTTTCGTGGCTATACGAACCTGAGCAGCAGGACTGGAAGGATGTTCGCAAAACCATGAGCGCCCCAACCAATCCAGATTGACCCGGTTCGTTCGACGAGCCAGCCAGAAAGAACACCAAATCCGAAGATGCTTACGACTGCCGGCCAACCCTGATTCCAATGGAGCGGATAGAGGGTGAAGAGACCAGCTTGTATCATAATCCCCGGCCATCGTCCCAGCTTCTCCGCGAGTGAACGACCAAGGTAGCCCCGATAAAACGTCTCTTCAACGAGAGGGACCAGGATCAATGAACTAATCAGCCCTGTCCATGTAAATCCCAATGAGACCGGTGGTCGAAGAATCAGGTAGTTGAACCCCATGCTCAGGCCTCGCCACACACCACCGGCTACCATACCCCAACCATATCGAGCGACGGCTCGTTCTCGGACATACCCCAAGACAGCGGGCGAACGCCTTGTGATCAAGAGCGTTCCCCAGGGAAGAAGAATCAAGAGTCCTGTCGCGATAACCGATCCGTCAGAACCCACCCCCCTCCATGCCATGACGTCGATGAGCAGGATGCAGACCAGCCCTGGCAAAATGGCGCGGATTGGCAGTGCTTCTCGACTCACGCTGCTGGCAATAAGATCCCTCCGATCATGTCGCACGTCACCTCAACCCGCTCTCCATTATCGGAAAAAGCCAGAATCCCCTGAATCTTGCGGCAGGGATGAGGGGAGAGCGTGGCAAAGGGGCGGAGACTCCCATTCAAGCTTTTTCCTTGGAAGATGCCCCGTAGCTTGCTGCGGGGTTCTTCACTCAGGAAGGCTCGAAAGCTGCTCTTCGATTTTAGAGGCGCTGTCTTTTAAGTTTTGCAATTTGTCACGCTCCGCAGCGACAACATCTTCGGGAGCGCGGGTCGAGAATTCGCCCTCCAGCAAACGCTCTAAACGAGTAATTTGAGCGCCATGTTCCTCAAGCTGACGACTTAGGCGGTCACGCTCTGTAGCGATGTCGAGCAGCGCTTCCATCGGCAGATAAACCTTGATCGATCCAACGACCAGTGAAACACTGTTCTCTGGGACAGCATCGACCTTCTGCTCGATGATTAGGCTTTGATCGTCAAGGTTTGCCAGAGATGCTATGGCAGCACGGGACTCCTGGATTCGTGCAACATATTCGCCCGCCTCAATCGTGGCTGAGATCCTTTTACGCGCAGGCACATTCTTTTCCTGACGTACGTTCCGGATTTTCGTCACGATCTCCTGTACAACCTGAAAGTCCGAAATCGCATCCCTCTCCCAATCTTCAGCATCACGTACCACTGGCCAGCGGGCAATGATGAGAGCTTCTTCCCATCCTCTAGATGGGCGATATCCATCTTCTTGATCTAGAGATGCCCGTCGTAAGTATCCCCATAATTCTTCAGCATCACGTACCACTGGCCAGCGGGCAATGATGAGAGCTTCTTCCCATC
>CBDVCG010000033.1:0-10587 GCA_965372425.1 uncultured Anaerolineales bacterium | reverse complement strand
CAGTGGCCAGCCCTCCATATTACGAGCGGGGCTGCGATCAGCGCAGCTCCTATTTCGAATATGGCAACAACAAGTTCTAAGGGTTGAGTAAAATGCAGCTCACCCAGGTGGGCCGATACAATCGCCGGAGGCCACCTGAGCCCGAAATCTGCGATGCCCGCATTTGTGCCAGCCGAAGAGCCCCTGAGCAAATCCATCACCATCTCCGTTATGGTTCCACCCTGGAGAAGGACGAAGGGAAAAGAAATGATTAAAGCAAGGATCACGTAACAAAAGGTGTTCTTCCAGGATCTTTCCCGCTTCCAGGCTCTCGTAACAACTGCCACACCGATGATGCCCACACAGATGAGTACGAATACCGCTTCTGCGCTCAAAGCAAGCACAGCAAACAGAATTACCGCGACATAAGTACCCTTCCACCCTGGACGCTGCTGAGGAAAGAGCAGGATCATCAACATCAAGATCAACCGCATCAAAGCCCCAGGACCCGCTTGGACTCCCAGGATGAACGGCTGAAGAATTCCATTCAGATAACTAAATATAAGAGGTGTTGGAGGACCACCTGCGATATTCCATGGTTGAGACAATTGCGTGAAGAGTGTTGGACCCGTAATAAGGTCTTGACCCCAGATATTAACATTATCCGCGGCACCGAACCACACACTCTGGGGAATCATCTGGAGCCCCCATCTCGCCCCAGAGGCGAAGGTGAAGATGAAAGCGAATATCACCCCGCCGAATTTCTTATGCGTGAGTCTCCATCCAACGATGTAAGAGAGCACGATAGTCAATGCACCAACGATCGCCTTACTGACATCAAAAGCGCTCCATGGCAGTAATCCTCCGAGACGCATGAGGCTCGCCCCGACGAGTTGAAAACCATAATGGTAGGCAAAACTCAACTCAGAATTCATATAAAAGTGGGGGGGTATATCGCCGGCGGCCATGAGTGAGATTATCGACACGTTTTTTCGATCGTCGAAAATGCTCAGGCCTCTCGCCATTAATGCTATGAACACTGCGATGACACCGAGTGCAAGGAGGGTTTTCCACCAACGTAGATCTCTAATATCGATTATCTTCTGGTTGCTGCCGCGCCATATCAAAATTCCTGAGATAAACACGAAAACCGCAGAGGACCAGAACGCTACGGAAGGGGGAAGGACATGGCCAAACATGTTCGCGAAAAATACATACAAGACCAATCCACTCGCCCCTCCAGTGATGAGGCGCTCTCGAGATCTTAACCGGTACGCATGGGAGGCGATTAACCATCCGCCGAGTAGAATCAGGAGTGCGAACGGGATGATGAATAGCCACGTATATGCTTGTCCCTCACGGAACCAATACATAATCTCCTATTACTCCCGTTTTCATGGGTCCCGAACGCCTAGGTACGTCATCTTGGATAGGTTATTACCTAATGGCGCCTTTCTCGATGTCATCTACCCACAAAGCTGTACAAAGATTGAGCGATCAACATCAGTGAATTGCATGAATGATTCATTCGCTTTTGTTATTCAGCAGCACGAGATCTCGCCCGGTAACCTTGAGGCATAAGGCCCCATCATCGTGACCATCTTCTAGGACGACAAATCCTTGTTCGATACATGTCAATCGACAGATGTCGGCAATATCCCCATCCCCAAGTATTTTGATGGAAGTGTTGCCCTGCTCACGGGCTTCACTCAATACCTTGCGAGCCTGCTCGCGAGTATCCCGATACAGCGCCATCGATTGCTCCACGTACGCCACGGTTAACTTCGCCCTGAGAGCGACACCCTCTGGGGTGATCATGTAGCGAAGTTTCTTCCGCTCCGCCCGTTTAACCTTGACATAACCTTTCGCGACCAATCGCTTCAGATGCCAGTTTACCGTCCCTACCGCAACACCGAGACGGGTGGCCAGGTTGGCTTGAGTTGTATCGGGATCCTGGATGATCTCATCCAGGATATTCATATCCCGCGTCGTCATTTTACGATTATCCATTCATCCACCACCCAAAATTCAACTTTTGAATTATAGCCCAACTGCGGACATGGTCAAGGGATGAGTCCTCCGCAGAAGGGGTGATTAAACAGGTCAAAGTTCCCTTGAAAAATCTCGGTCGTCCTAGTTTCCGCTGGAACCCTTCGGCTCGAAAATCGAGATGCGCGACTCACGGCTTGTGAAAACCGGGTCGTAGTACTTCAGGATCGGCGTGGAAACATACCTAACCCAGGCGTCATTCTCCTCACCAAACTCACGTGTTCTACCTTGATAAACGAGGCTTTCGGCCTCCGAAATGATCAACGAAAAACGTCCGCTCGACAGGTCATCCTCGAATGCTGCGAAGTATGTTTCGTCAGCGCTCATGGCTCTGTTAGACAGCTCTTTAAGTTCGTAATCGAGCGTGAGAGGAATCCCGTCGAGATAACCGAAAGTGAGAAGCTGTCTGTGGTCGATGAAAAGCACCTCCCCATGCTGCGCGGCAATTCCAACCCGAGATTGAACTTCTTCCAACGTGGATTTTGTCAGCTCGTCTGATGGAACGGCGATCCGCCATCCCACCTGAAAGGCAGCAAGGACGACCACAAAGATATTGAGCGCAATCCAGGTCTTCCCACCTTCACTTCCAAATACATATCGAAGCCGCCGGTCGCGAGACGCGATCATCACACCGATCGCGAGGATAAAGATGATCTGCAGGAGGAACATATCCAGGTTATGCAGATTATTCCCGCCGCCCATCTTCACGCTCGCAGTTATGCCCACAGCGAAGAACACGCCCAATGCAGCGATGATGCCGAGAAGCTGAAGGGGATCCCATTCGAGAATTTTTCGTCGGAGGGACCATACTAGAAGACCAATAATGGGTACCACTGCAAGAATTAATGCTGGCAGAACACCCATTTTATAGGTTGTCGTCGGAAGGAGACGATACCAGAGCAAAGGCTGGCTGAGGGCGGTTGCGTAGACAGGTGTATCGGCATTCACAGGACCCCTGAGGATGATTTGTGACAGCACTCCGGCACTCACGCCGATGACGCCCAACCACATCGGTTTCATCAGCCGGCGCCACCACACCTCATCACGCGGTTCTTCCAGCAACATCCACACGGCAGCCCAGACGGCTGGCGCCGCAAACCAGGTCCAACGACTCATACCGGCAAAAAAGCAGGCTGCCGCCGTCACAATTGAAGTCGTCAGCAGGTTATTTCTTCTAAATCCAACTGCGAGGAGCAGGGCGCTGAGGATGAGGGGCGCCAACACCCCGGTCTGACTTAGATACAGGAACCCCCAGAGAACGAGACCCAGCCGAGCGATCGGATGGAGAAATGCTCGTCTTTTTGAAAACAACGCCAATCCGAGCAGAAGATACGGAATCGTCCACAAGATCGCATCCCACAGACGAATGAGCCAGATCCCTGCCCCTGACCATAAAAACGGAAGACCCCATAGGCCATGGCGGCCAGGGGTGAGGTAACCCGGGTTCTTGTAGAAGCCCGAAAAAGTGTAACGGTCCCTGGCGAAATATAAGGAGTAGTCCCAGATGCGATTGCCCTCCGACCACGCCAGTTTGAAGGGGTAATCTGTGACCAGAATAAAGCGTCGACTGACTGTGTAAATCGCTGTTGTCACGAGGAACGCGAGAGCGAGACGCTGTTCAACCGTATTCCTTGATCCTGGCAAGCACACCGCGGCCGCAATCGACGCCCATAAGACGATGATCAATCGAATCCAGATGCTCAATAATGAGTCGACGGATAGCCAGAGAATGATGACGGTGGGCAAAGTCAGAAAGAATACGGCCAAGAACCAGCGCAGACCACCTAACCTTATGACCAGATGATCGAGCGTTCTCCACCCAGGCTGAAGCAAGACGGACGGCTTCCAAATCCCCAGTATCCCAATAACGAATGAAAATCCCGCGAACAGCCCGAATAATCCCAAACGGAGCATCCAGTCCGAAGAGAATCGACCCAGGATGAGGCCGCTCCCATTCGCCATGCGGGCCAAATCGAATGACGCAAACAAGGAGAGAAGGACCATCATCAAAGACAGGAGCCGGAACAGCCTCAGCGAAACTGTGCGCGATGAGCTACCCATCACCCACCCCCCTCATCATTCTCTGATCGATCCGGAACCATCTTGCCCAGCCAGAATGCTCCGGGGATGGTCGTGATCATCTGCAGCGCTCTTGTTAAAATCGCGAGCGCCGCGGCCTGCTCCGGGGAGGCTCCCAGCGCCGTATACAGACCGATCACCGTGAGTTCACGAAGTCCCAGGCCATTAATCGACAGAGGGATCAGAACGACGAAATAGGTCACTACGCTTGCAGCCGTCACCTCCACCCAGGAGACATCGATGTTCATATCCACGGCCAGAATCCAGACTCCCGTGATGTATAGAAGAGTGCCAACCCACGAAGCTAATACAGCCTGGACGAGGGAGGAGGGTTTGTTCCTCCAGATCAATACGGCTTCCCGCAATCGCAAGAACGTTTTACGGACCATGTCGAGCAGCTTTTCCGTAAAAGCCGCCATAGGTATCATGCTCAGAAGCGGGATCGATGGAACTGCGGGGATGAGCACGATGCAGAAGGGAAGGAAGAAAAGCATCCCGAACACCCCGACCAGCCTGTCCAATACGACGGATGCTGCGCCGGCAACTTTGTTTTCAGAATATGGGATCACGGCAGCTGCGCGTATGACATCACCGCCGATCGTCGTAGGTAGAAAATTAGATGCGAATCTTCCTGCGAAAACAAATTGGGTCGTCTGCAGCAATGTCACATCGGTTTTTTGAGCCTTCAACAACCTGAACCAACGGACCGAGTTCGCGAACATCCTGCCAAGTACGAGGAGAAGGGCGAGGAGGAGGCTGACGACATTTAGATCCCCGGCGATATTGAAGAAAATTTCCCAATTCTGTTGTGAGAGCAGCCAGATCAAGAGACCAATTGAGAGCAGCGTTCCGATGATACGAACGCGCGCTGTCCATGAGTTTTTTTTCCTCGAGCCGGTGGAATCTATTTGATCATTCATTTATATGTTACGAATAGAGGCCGGAAATCTCTCTTCGCAGTCCCTCCTCTGTCGCGCGAGTCCTTTTTTGATCGAGCGGAACATACATCTTATAAATCTTCGTTTGATTAACGATTCGGGTAAGGGCGTCTCGTTCATTTTCCCGCCAATCATCCAACCAAATTGATGGCCAGGAGATACCCTCGAAGGGTGCAACCAGGTTAATGAAATGCCTGGCCTCATAAAAGTTCATCGACAACAAATCCTCGACAATCAGTTCGCCTTCAAATGGAAGTATTTCGACATCTGAACCCTTGTTGGATCGCTCGAGAACCACGATCGCCGTCAATGACGCCGTCCTACAGAAAGAACGTTCGGGCCATAGGCGCTCAAGCGGAATGCGAACGGGCCACTTGATCTGATCCCTTGAGAGTTCCCTGATAGCTCCATAGATGGCAATCTGGATATGCTCAAATATGGACAAACGTTTTGAAACGGAGGGTACGATTTTCAGCAAATTTTTATAGAGATGAGCTCGGGTGATGTAGGCACAGGAACTCCCTCCAGGATTGATGAAGACATAATCATCGGCATGCATTTGCCACACAGGGTCATTATCGGATAAAAGGGTCGCGCTGGTTGTTGTCTTTCCAGTTCCGCTACGACCGGTGAAGATCACGCTACCGCCATTTCTCGCCACTGCGGAACCATGTAACAGAAGCGTGCCTCGCCGGCTGCACAGCAGTCGAATGCTCGGGTGGACCAACATATGGTGGACCATCGGCAGCGCGAATCGATTTCCCGCCGCGCGGATCGTGATCTTATCCTGATCTAGAGAGAGTGCATATGTCCACCGGGCGAAGATCTTATGCGTATGGGGTACCGCTCCACTTTTTCGCTTTCTGCCGAAGTTTGAAGCTTGCCAATGAAGACATACTCCTGGTAGATGATTCCCCACACGACCAGAGTGTTGCCCGTATTCTAAAGTGTAGAAATCAATGGCACGGGGATCTTCCGTGACAATGTGCAGACCAACTTTATCGTGGAAATTGAATTCAAGGTCAGAGCTCACGCGTCGATACTCAAAAACAATTCTTCATACTCATCCGCGACTCGCCTGATGTCGAACCGGTTGGACATCTCCTTGCTCGCCAGTTTCATCGCGCTTAGCCGGTCGAGATCTTCAAGCGCCCACCGCAGCGCATCAACATAGCAATTTTGATCCCCGATCTGACAGAGCCTCCCGTTTACGCCCTCTTGAACGATGTCCTCCAGCCCGCCGGCCCGATTCGCGACAATCGCTAAGCCCTTTGCAAGCGCCTGGACGCCGACGATCGGGAGACCTTCAGACAGGGAAGGCATCACGAGGATGTCACTAGTAAGCAATTCAGCCTCGACCTCCTCGCTCTCCATCCAGCCGTTAAACTCGATCCGGGTTTCGAGGTCCTCCTCCATAATTGCTTCTTCGATCAGGGACCGTTCTTGACCTTCCCCAATCAATTTTAAAGTCCAGGGGAGATCTTGTATTTGCGACAGCGCCCGTATCAAGAAGGGGAGGTTCTTCTGAGGTTGAAAACGACCTGCGAAGATTAAGATTGGAGGCCGGCTAGGTGGTTTGACGGCGATGTCCGACTGAATCGCAACGCCGTTCGGAATGACGCTTATTGGAACACCGTAATGAGCGCTGGCGAGCTGGCGGGTAAATTTACTCACCGCTACAACTCGGCTCGCCCTTTCCCAAATAGGGGGGATGAAGGGCGCCACAAATCGAAACCAACGATCGGTCTTTTGAGGGACCCCTCCAGGTACATCGCCCAGGTGGACCGTGAGCACGTATGGAATGCCCGTAAGCTTTGAGAGAACCCATGCCAGCGCCCCTGTAGGCACCGCAAAATGGACATGAATAATATCTGGCTCCATCCGCCGTATGAGGCGCAAGCCGGGGGTAATACCCAGAAGAACATAACTAAGCATGGTCAGGAATGACGCTCGAAAATACGATCTTCTACCGGTCGGCACCCGCGAGATCATATAGCCATCACGCAATTCCTCTTTGTCCAAACCTCGAGCACGAGATGTGAGTACGTGGAGGTCATGACCGCGCTCGGTTAGCTGCTTGCAGAGATCCGCGCAAGCTCGACCCCCGCCCCCGCCGATTGGGGGGAACTCGTAATTGAGTACGAAAATCCTCATTACGGGGATGCGCCCTTTTCGGGCATAGGCATAGGTTCTAAAACCCGATGATCCGCAGCCCCGAGAATGCTGCGCACGGAGTAGGTCGGTTTGGCCTGGGATTCGTGATAAGTCCGTACGAGGAGCTCCGCGATCAAACCCATAAATATCGATTGGAAACCGAGGATGAACAACATTACAGTCATGAGGAGAAGAGGGGAGCGAATGAGGTGTTCATAGTAAAGGATGCGCCGCATGACGAGAACCAGGAGCGTAATCGCGCTCAATCCCATCAAGGCAATGCCGGTCCCTCCAAATAAGTAAATGGGGTTATTCGAATAGCTCATCAAGTACTTGACTGTGAATAGATCCAGGATGACTTTAAATGTTCGTTCTAATCCGTATTTTGCCTCCCCAAATTTTCGTGGGTGGTGCTGAACAGGAATTTCCGTGATTTTTGCCCCAACGTATCCAGCGTACGCTGGTATAAACCGATGCATTTCTCCATAAAGTCGGAACCCCTTTAGCACTTCCTGGCGATAGGCTTTTAGAGTACAGCCATAATCGTGCAGCTTCACACCGGTCACTTTCGATATAAGCCAGTTCGCAATCCTGGAGGGCACTTTCCGGGTGATGAATGTGTCCTTCCGGTCGATCCTCCATCCTGAGACAACATCAAATCCCTCCTCAATGAGGGCGATCATTTTTGGGATATCCGTAGGGTCGTTTTGAAGATCGGCATCGATAAGAACGATGACCTCCCCCTGGCTGTGGTCGATTCCAGCTTCGATCGCCGTTGTCTGACCAAAATTCCGCCGCAGATCTACAATGATGGTACGATCTCCATCTTTATTGAGAAGATTTTCAAGTTGAGCTAAGGAACCATCGGAGGAACCATCGTTCACATAAATCAATTCGTAGCGGTAAGGCACCAGCGCATCTGTAAGAGCTGTATGCAGCAGGGGAATATTTTCTTCCTCATTATAGACAGGAATGACCACCGAAAGGGTCATTCCATCATCATTGCTTGAGCGATCTGTATTCCCATCTTGTGGCATATCTTGCGCTTCGCTCATGTCGAAAATCCCGACGCCGTCAAGTTAGAAACCCTCAACACCATTCCCAGCACTCTGGATCACGGCTGTGACACCGCTGTCCCACCTATGCCAATCCTCGAATTGACTCTCCATGATTTTTCTGCCATCACCAATCGGTTCGAGACCCACGCTTTCCATATCCGCATCCACCATGATACGAGCGAGATCTTTATAGGTTACTTTTGGAGCCCAATTAAGTTTGGATTTTGCCTTTGATGCGTCCGCAATGAGACAATCGACTTCGGTGGGTCGAAAATACCTCGGATCGATCTCCACATACTCTTCCCAGTCCAGATTCGCGTACTCAAATGCTTCCACGACAAATTCCCGCATGGTGGGAGCTACTCCCGTTCCGACAACAAAATCATCCGGTTGATCTAGCTGCATCATCTCCCACATAATCTCTACATACTCTGGTGCATAGCCATAATCTCGACTGGAGTCGAGATTTCCCAGATACAGTTTCTTTTGTGTACCCGCTAAGATGCGAGCAACCGCCCGCGTGACCTTCCGCGACAGGAATGTCTCCCCCCTTCTTGGACTCTCATGGTTGAACAGGATGCCATTTACGGTAAACATCTCATAGGCTTCCCGATAGTTAACCGTAATCCAATAGCTATATGCCTTCGCAGCCGCGTATGGGCTGCGGGGCATGAAGGGTGTACGTTCAGATTGCGGCGGCGGGGCATTCCCGAACATCTCACTCGACGAGGCTTGGTAAAAGCGCGCGTGGGTCCCTGAACGACGGATAGCTTCAAGGATACGCGTGGTGCCCAACCCGGTAACCGATCCTGTGTATTCCGGCATATCAAAGCTAACTTTCACATGAGATTGTGCACCCAGGTGATAGATTTCTTCCGGGCGAACGTTGTAAATCAAATTGGTAAGTTGTTCTCCATTTGATAGATCACCATAGCTCAGAAATAGCCGGGCGCCGGCCTCGTGCGGGTCCTGGTAGATATGATCCACGCGATCGGTATTGAACGTGCTCGACTTTCGAATCAGACCATAAACCTCATAGCCCTTTTGAAGTAATAATTCAGCCAGATATGAGCCATCCTGACCGGTGATCCCCGTAATTAATGCCTTTCGCATTCAAATTCTCCCACACATTTCGAACTAGATGTCGATTAAAATTCAACCGCTGAATTATACTCTCTCAATCATGCCCGTCAAGGTGCCGCCCGCGCGCGGCCTCGAAAGTCGGACGCTATCCACAAGACCAGAACAATAAGTATAAACAGTATGATAGCCGCAAATGTAAGAGGCAGGCTTAAGCTCGGCGTCAGGGCTACCCGACCAAAATACCACTGCAAAAACAGCAGCGAAACACCGGCAACCAATATCCCCATTCGTCTCAGCCAGGGACTCTGGGTTCGTCGAGAATGTACCCAGGCCCAGCCTGTAATCGCCGCCTGCGCAGCAAGAAAGATCGCCCGATAACGCGGGTTGTCCCACTGATAACCCGGCGCCCGGTAAGAGGCAACAATAGCCATGATCCATATGAACATCGAGAGGTAAAACTCAAGACTTCTCCAGCCCCTCGCTTTGAGCGAGGCTAACGGAGCATAAAGCAGGAATGGCAGCAACGCGAACCATCCTAACCCTCGCCAGATTGCGATGCCGTGCCAGATGGGCGCTCCACCTGCTACAATCGATGCCGGCAAGAACGGCTGGACAAGTCCATAGGCCACAACCAGAGGTAAATGAGCCCAGTCCGGTGTCAATCCGAATATATGGTCAATCACCCCTGATTTCTCAGAAGCCACGGTCAAGCGCCACTGCTGGCCAGCATTCTCAAACCACCGAACAAGCACTTCGAAAGAGTTGCCCCAAACATAATCAGCTTCCTGCCAGGCGTTAATCACCAGTCCAAGGATGACGATGGAGAATGCGAGTACTGGAAGAACGACCAGAAAAGTTCGACGGAGATTCGCCTTCCCCTCCCAGATCCATGCGATCAAGATGGCAATTAGCGTTAACAACGCGAAGGGAGGTGAGAATGGGACTCCGAGGACCAATATCGCCACCGCAATCGCAAGAGCGCCTGCGCGCGTCTTCCCATCCCGGATGAGTGCATAGCCGAAAAGCGCCAGTGCAAACGCCGTTCCGAGGAACGACTCACGCATTTGCGAAGCGCCAAGCAGGATTGCCTCGGGAAACAGGACCACGACCCAGGCAGCAATCTGACCAGCTTTTTCCCCAAAAACCTTTCGAGTAAAACCCCAAGTATATAAAACCGCGATGGCTGATACTGTGGCCGTGAGAACCACAACGAGGAGAGGACGGTGAACCTCAAGCGCTGTTACTCG
>CBDVCG010000032.1:0-10787 GCA_965372425.1 uncultured Anaerolineales bacterium | reverse complement strand
GAATCCCTACGAGCAGGGCGTCTACATGCCCCTGACTTCGCAGGATCTCGATCGCTACCAGCCACAACGCTGCTTTCTGGGTCATATCCACATCCCCTCCGACCTCGATCGAGTGCGGTATCCTGGTTCGCCGTGTGGAATGGACATCAACGAAACCGGGCTGCGCTTTTTCCTGGTTTACGACAGCGACCTGGATGAAATCGAGCCGATTATGGTCGATAGCCAAGTCGTTTACTTCAACGAGCGATTGCTCGTGCTTCCTGTGGAAGATGAAAAGACTTATATCGAAGACCAGATCAAAGCGCGGGTTGAATCATGGGGCTTGCCCGCCGGATGGGAGGACAGGGTCCGCGTGCGGGTGCGGGTTGCCGGGTATTGCCAGGATCTGCGCGCCCTTGACGAAAATATCAAGCAAGCGTTCACGAAGTACAGCTTCTACAGCGATGAAGATCCTGACCTCTCCGAAGTTCACCTATCCGAGGACCTTGAACGCCAGCACATAGCGCAGCAGGTCCGGGATCGTCTGGCTGATCTTGATTGGCCATCGGGTGGGGATGAACCCGATCGGGATCAAATTATGCTGGCTGCCCTGCAGTCCATCTACGGGGGGGAATGATGTCGATCCGCATCGAAGAAATCACCGTTCGTGATTTGGGACCGCTCAAGGGTGAACATAGCTTCCCTCTCGAAACCTTCAACCTGATTTACGGAAAGAATGAGCAAGGCAAGACCTTCCTGGTGGAATTCATTCTTCGTTCCCTGTTTCGTTCCTCGAAGGGATGGCGCTTACGGGATTTTAGTGCGGACGGGAAGGTGCTCTTGTCCGGGATAAATGGGGATTCGACAGAATTTTCCCCCGACTCCCGGCGCAAATTAGAGGATTACCTCGAGGATGCTCAGCCGGGGTTGCCTCTGGATCTCGCCAAACTGCTTGTCGTGCGCGGGGCTGAATTGAGTCTGGTTGAGGATGGATTGGTCGATCGCGCCATCTTGAAGGAGTACCTCTCCAGCGAAGCCACGCTGGATGAAATTCAGGATTCCATTTCGGCGACGGTCGAGAGCGCACAAATATTGGACGGCGTGATCGAGGGGGCGAAACGGGGGGAGATCAAGACGCATAAGGATTTGAAAACCCAACTGGGTACGATCGACGCCCTGTTTCGTGATATCGGGGGGCTCTACTCCGGTGGCGAGCGTGTCGGGCTCGAGAACCGTCTGGATAAAATCCGAGCAGAGGTGAAAGCACAGAACCACGCGAAGCGTTTTATGGCCTATGAGCTATCCAGGGAGAAGATCGCCCTCGAAGGTCAGAGAATCAAGCTGCCGGATGAGGTCATAAAGCAGGGGTGGATCGATCTCGAATCCTACCGGATGAAGGAAAGAGATATCCAGTCCAAACAAGAGGGCATCGCTGCGCTTGAAACGAACAGTGAACATTTCCTCTGGATAAAGAATGCGATCAGCGAGTATGCAAAGCGTGAGGCGCGCGTGGATCCAGCTGGAAGCCGCTTCCAGGTACTGGGTTGGGGCGCCATTGGTCTGACGGCGCTGCTCATGGTACTCACAATCTTCAACGTATTGCCGGCTCCTCTTGGCGCTGGGCTTGGCCTTCTAGGCGCTCTCGCTAGCGGTTTGTTCTTTTGGTTGGACCGCCGGGAGAGGGGAAAAGCCCAGAAGCATGCCGCGGATATAGAGGAACTAGAGGGGATTCGCGAGGATTTCAAGCGTCGCTTCGGCGTTTCGATGTCAAGCCTGGCGACTTTAGAAGCAAAGAGAGAAGAGCTTGAAGGTGCGTATCATGAAAAGGAAACCCTCCAGGATCTGGTTAATAAGGATCGGGATGCGTTAAACCAACTTGGTGTGCAGGTTGAAGGTGCCTTATCGAAATTGGGGGTGGATGGCGTTGACGCTGATGACTGGTCTGAGGTGATATCCGCCGCCGAGAAAGAAGCCCGAGATCTGGACCGCAGAATCAACCAATTGGGGAGCGATCTGAGCGGCTTGGGGGTCGATCCATCTGACTATGTCGAGACCGGTCCGGGGATCTCTTATCAGAAGACCACATTAGAAGATCTTTATGCGCAAGAGCGTGATGCTGACGATCAATTGCGTCAGAAGACATCAGATCTGGACTCGTTGAAGCAGAGAATTTGTCAGGAAACAAAGGATGACATCTCGACATCCTGGGAAACGCTGCTCGAGAATTTGCGAGAGCATCGCGAGATCGTCGCCGACGAGTACCGGTCCGTCACGGCCGAGATCCTGGGGAAGATCCTGGTGCACGGTGAGCTCGAGATCCTGCGCGAGGGGGAGGATCAGAAAATCCAGCGCAGCCTGGAGTCGCCTGCCATCGTCGATCCCTTGCATGACATCACGCAGCGATATCAACGGGTGAGTCTTGAGGGCGACCGGCTGATGGTTTCGGACAAGGTGCGCGACTTCCCGTTGAACGACCTCAGCACCGGCGCGCAGGAGCAGGTGCTGCTTGCGCTGCGCATCGGTTGCGCGGCCCAAGTCTTGGGTAAGCGTTCCTTGTTCCTCGTGCTCGATGATGCCTTCCAGCATGCCGACTGGGAGCGCCGCGAACGGCTCATGGACGAGGTCATCCGGCTGGGAAAGAAAGGCTGGCAGATCCTGTATCTGACGATGGATGACCACATTCGCGATTTGTTCCATGATCGTGGGGTGAAGGAGTTTAAAAAGGGATTCAGGTTTTACGATCTAGAAAGATGAGTTTTGGGTCTGATTGCGGAAATAATCGGCATCAAAGCCATTAATTCCCTCAAAATGATTGGACACTGTCACCAATCACTGTCGAGGGGGTGCATCCTGAGACGGTCTGCACTGAGCATTGCCGAAGTGTCGAAGGGCTGGATCGCTAGCCGCGAGATCTTTGTCGAATGGCATTGTCGTCCGGCCTAGGTATGCCTATACTTGCGAGCATGGAACCTCAAAACTCTCATCTCACATGGGTTGAGGTAGACCTGAGTGCGATAAGGAATAATGTTCGCGCCTCAGCGGAAAAGACGAAAGCGCTCGTGATGGTGGTGGTTAAAGCAAATGGATATGGCCATGGGGCGGTTCCGGTTGCTAAGGCATCATTAGACGCAGGAGCAACCTGGTGTGCCATAGCCCGTATCGAAGAAGCCCTGGAGTTGCGTCATGCTGGCATTACTGCTCCAACCCTGTTGTTTGGTCAACCTCCGCCGGGAAGGTACAAGGACGCAATCGCAGCAAATATCTCCATGGCTTTCTGGGATGGAACCCAAGTACAGCAAGCATCTTCAGCAGGTAGAGAACTCGGATTGACAGCGAAAATGCATCTCAAGGTGGACACCGGTATGAGCCGGCTTGGTGTGAAGCCTGAAGAGGCACTGGCTCTAATAAGAATGTTGACCGAATTTAAATACGTGACTCTTGAGGGCGTGTTCACCCATTTCGCTCGTGCAGATGAAGTCGATATGGGCGCAACCGATCAACAGATGGAGATATTCACAGATGTCATTAAAGAATTTGATGCAATGGGCTTGAGACCTCCACTGGTGCATGCAGCTAACTCGGCAACGACCATTACCAGTGCCGAAACACATTTTGACATGATACGTCTTGGCATTGCGCTTTACGGTTTACATCCTTCAGCAGATTGGCCTTTGCCACCTAATTTTCGCCCCGCATTGTCCTGGAAAACTCAATTGGTCCAAGTCAAGGAACTTCCTCCTGGTCGTGGAATCAGCTATGGGCATGAGTACATAACCAGCAAGACTGAGCGTGTAGGCACCGTACCAGTTGGTTATGCCGATGGATTGCGCTGGGGAGCGAGAAACAGCATGCTCGTCGGTGGGCAGAAGGTATCTGTGATAGGAAGGGTGTGCATGGACTACTGCATGGTTAATCTCGATGATGTGCCACAGGCTGAAGTGGGAGATCAGGTGGTGCTAATTGGTGAACAGGGAGGATGCCGGATTAGCGCTGAGCAGGTTGCCAAACGATGGGATACGATTAATTATGAGGTCACTTGTGGTATTGGCGCTCGAGTGCCACGCTTTTACTTGGGAGATTAATCTACCCTCACCCCCAACCCATCTCCTTAATCTATACAGTAGGGAGAGGGGAGGACACACTACCACTTCTCCTCTCAGGGGAGAAATTGTGGTGGTGCTCGGTCTCTACAAAGGAAAGAGCGGATATCTATTCGATTGACGTGGATATTGTGAGAGGAATGGTTTAAAAACAGAGGTGCTCAACTGAGCACCCCCAAAATAGATCCCCACTTTACGCTTACCCCCCCAGGTATGCTTTCTTAACCTCGGGATTTTCCAGCAAATCATCCGCGTCCCCTTCGAGCACGACCAATCCGCTTTCGAGAACGTAACCACGCTTTGCAAATTGAAGTGCCATGCGGGCATTTTGCTCGACAAGTAAAATCGTTGTTCCTTGTTGATTGATCTCTTTTAGAGCGTCGAATACGCTCAGCATCAACAATGGAGCCAGACCCATTGAGGGTTCATCTAAAAGCATTACTCTCCTGGCACTCATAAATGCACGACCGATGGCAAGCATCTGCTGTTCACCACCACTCAAGGTTCCCGCTTTCTGCGTGAGCCGCTCTTCCAAGCGTGGAAAAATCGAGAACAACCATTCAAGGTCTTGCTTGATTTCTTGACCATTTTTCCTGGCGAATGTTGCTAGTTTTAGGTTCTCCGCAACGGTGAGGTTATCAAAAAGCCTCCTGCCCTCAGGGACATGTGATACGCCAAGTTCGCTGACTACTTTATGCGGCGGGTAGTCGAGCAGATTCTTCCCCATAAAGATCATCGAGGAACCTTCTTCCGCAGGGACAAGGCGTGATATTGCGCGCAGCGTCGTGCTTTTTCCAGCGCCATTTGCGCCGATGATACAGACGATCTCGCCCTCATCGACCTCGAAATTAATTCCGTGCAGGGCTTTGATCCGGTCGTAGGAGACGTTCAGATTTTCGACGGAAAGCAACATCAGGTCACAATCTCCTGACCAAGGTAGGCGTCGATAACCTTGGGGTTGTTTCTAATTTCTTCTGGGGTGCCCTCCGCGATGACCTCACCAAACACTATTGTCTGAATGATCTGGCATAGATCCATGACAACTCTCATTCGATGTTCGATGAGAAAGATCGTTAGCTTTAGATCGTCGTGGACCCGACGAATGATATCCATCATCTGAATCATTTCCTCAGGGTTCATCCCTGCGGTGGGCTCATCCAATAAAAGAACCGCAGGTTCGACTGCCAACGCTCTGGCTAACTCCACTCTCCGTTGGGCGCCGTAAGGAAGATTGGATGCGGTTTGATTGGCAAGATGGTTGACTCCGACGAGGTCGAGCAATCTAAACGCCATTTCATTGATTTCAGCTTCCTGCTGTTCGCGGTTAGGTGTGTCGAAGAATGCTCCGATCAAGCCGTAGGTGATCTTGGAGTACTGTGCCATCTTCACATGCTCGAGGACGGTCATATGTCGCCAGAGGCGCAGATTTTGGAAGGTCCGCGCGATGCCCATGGATGCAATCATATAGGGTTGAAGACCAACGATGGAATTCCCTTCAAGGACAATATTGCCTTCATCAGGTTTGTAAATTCCAGTAATGAGATTGAAGACGGTTGTCTTCCCCGCTCCATTCGGACCTATGAGACCCCTAATCTGATCCGAGACAATCTCTACGTTGTAATCAGAGACAGCACGCAGCCCACCAAAGAAGTGGGTCATTTTCTCAACTTGAAGCAGATGCATGCTCCACCTCTTCCTTAGGAGTATCATCTTTCGGACTTATGATTTCACGGATATTAAAATCCCTGAATGCAAGTAGACCAGTCGGGCGAACAACCATAATAATGATAAGCATGAGGGGAATAATGATCCACTTCCATAGCTCCAGAGGTCTTAGCGCTTCGCTCAACATTGTGAATCCAACTGCCCCGACGATGGATCCAATGATGGAATTGAGCCCTCCGAAGTAGACCATAGCAAGCAATTCGGCCAATTTTTGGAGACCGAACATCCCGGGGTTTACATATCTCAATACATGTGCAAATAAGCCGCCAGCTACGCCTGCCCAAAAAGCACCAAAAAGAAAGGCGGTCATTTTCGTCCGCCGAGTATTTACGGTCATAGCGTTGGCTGCCAACTCTCCGTCTCGTACTGCGTTCAACGCCTTACCAAGAATGGAGCGCACAAAGTTATTGATGATCCAAATGCACAGAATTGTCCACACGAATACTGTCGCTAGACTCGCCCAGTCTGGTTGACTACCCAAGCCCCTCGGACCACCGACGAACTCTAGATTCTCTATGAGACTCTTAATTATGAACATGAAAGCCAGGGAAATAATGGCGAGATAGTCGCCTCTTGTTCTGAAAGACGGTATGGCGACAAGCAGTGCGAAAATAGAGGCGACTAGGCCACCCAGAAATAATCCAATAGGAAACATGAAGGGTCCAAGTGCTTCAGGTAACAATGCCGCTCCAAATACCCGATCGTCGACGAATAATAAGATGGTAAACACCGAGGCCGTGTACGCGCCCACGGCCATAAACCCGGGATGGGAGCAGGAGAACTCACCCATATAGCCGTTAATCACATTCAAGCTTAAGGTGAGTATGATATTGATCATAGCGAGACGAGCTATGAGGTCACGATATTTACTGGCATCCGCCCATATATAGAGAATGATGAAAATTAGGACAACATGGAAGAGCGCTGAGACTGCCATTGGAAAGCGAAGAAGCCGAGCGGCAAATCTATTCAATATAGTGGCGCTAAGCCTGGCTACTATGCCAATTGGTAGAATATAAATGACAAGCGAGTAGAGAATCACGCTTGGAATTAAGGATGGTTTTGAGAGTGCTAATGTGAAGCCCATCAAGGAAGGAATTTTTGACATCCCTAACGCTCGTGCCAGTGGATTGCCGAGATAATGCTCGAGCACCACTGCGACTACCGCTCCTGCGATCCAGCTAAGTAATGGAACTCGTCGATAAGGCGCCCAGAGTCTGTTTAGGAGTTCTCGAATGTTTCTACGCGTTGTTGGAATGAAATCCGTCCGTACAGCCATGTTTATCTCTCTACTTCAGTGGGTTTCTACAAGGGATTTCTATTAGAGCCTGAGTTGCGCGCTGTAAGGCTCACCAAAAAAGCCATGAGGCCGGAATGTCAGGATGAGTAAGATGATCGAAAATGCGATCAAGTCGCGCAGCGTCGAGGGGAGGAACGCTGCAGTGAAAATCTCGATGAACCCCAGCAGAAAGCCTGCGATTCCAGCGCCAATGATAGAACCCCTGCCACCTATGATGGCAGCTACAAAAGCCTTCCATCCGAAGACGATGCCCATGTATGGGTCCAGAACAGGGTATGCGACTCCGAACATAGTACCAGCCGCTGCTGCGAGTCCTGATCCTAATGCAAATGTCAGCAATGCGATTGAGTTAGGCGATATTCCCATTAGGGGTACAACAACATAGTCAAAAGCCATGGCACGCATAGCCATCCCCCACTTTGTCCGGCGGACAAACTGGTGCAGCGCGAGCATGAGTAGAAAAGAGACTACAACGATCATGATCTTCTTGTTGGTGACGATGACACCTGCAATTTGATAGGTAGTTGTTTGAAGCAATGTGGGGAAACTGAGGCGTTGTGGCCCAATGAAAGCGAGTGTCCCAGTTTCGAGGATAATGCCGATCATTAAGCCAGTGATCGCGGCAGAGGCTCGCGGTGCGCCTCTTAGGGGTCGATAACCGACCCTCTCGATGGCCATGCCCACAAGGGAGTTCAGGAGCATCGCGAATATGATGGTGAGCACAAGAACTATACCGAGCAAGAGCGGATCGGGTAAACCGCCGAATCCGCCAGAAAAGAAGGCAAGTAGACCAGTCGCGACGAAAAAGGCGATATACGACCCAACCATGAAGACATCGCCGTGAGCAAAGTTGAAGAGCATTAAAACGCCATATACCATGGAGTATCCCAGGGCGATCAAAGCGTAAAAACTTCCCCACTGTAGGGCGTTAACCAGGTTTTGAAGGAAGAACTGCATATAGTCCCCTCCCGAACTGTTTTTGGGGGCGCGACATGGCTTTGATTTAAAGACCATGCCTCGCCCCCTCGTGTGAATACCTGAACCTGCAAGGTCCGATTAGTACAAAACGGAGCACATAATCGGACCTTGGTGCTAATACCCTACGGGCAAACCTGCTGGTAGAACGTGAATTTCCCTTCCTCACTAATGCGGACGATGACCGCACACTTGATCGGGTCGCCTTCCTCGGTAAAAGTCATGTCGCCGGTGATCCCGGGGAATTCCTTGATCCCGGCCAAGGCGTCGCGAACACAAGCCCGGTCTGCGACTAAGTCGCCCGTGATCTCGCCGCAATCTTGAATAGCCTTCTGGACGATGAGCATCGTGTCCCAGGTGAGGGCGCCAACGTCGTCAGGTACATAACCGTGCTCTGCGTTGTAGCGATCGATGAACTCTTTCGTCGCGCCGGTCGCACCCTCGGCCGCATAGTGAGTGCTGAAGAATTGACCCTTGCAATCATCACCACAGAGGTTCATCAATTCGGCTGAGCCCCAGCTATCGCTGCCGACGATCGGGCTATCCCAACCCAACTCATGCGCTTGTTGGGCGATGAGAGCGACCTCGTTGTAGTACTGTGGGGTGAAGATGAATTCTGCACCAGAAGCCATGATCTTGGTTAACTGAGCGCTGAAGTCCGTATCTTTGGTGGTGAAGCTTTCATATGCCACTACGGAACCTGCACCGTGGACATCCTCCCAGCCCTGCTTGAAGAACTCGGCGAGCCCCTTAGGATAGTCACTGGCTACGTCATAAAGCACGCCGGCTTTAGTGAAACCGAACTCTTCAGTGACGAAGTTAGCCACCACAGGACCCTGGAAGGGATCCAGGAATGGGGTGCGGAATACCCAGGGTCGATCCAGTGTAGTGTTGGGATTCGTCGACCAAGGGCTGACCATGGGGGTTTCGTTATCGTTGGCCACACCACCTGCAGGGACAGCTTGCTTAGAGGACTGTGGTCCGACGATAACCAGAACCTCGTCCTGTGTGATCAGCTTGCTGTTGACAGCAGTTGCGGATTCTGCCTTGGATTCGTTGTCTTCGATGATCAGCTCGACGGGGTATTTAACCCCACCGACCTCGAGGCCGCCGGCCGCATTGATGTCATCTAGCCACATCTCGGCAGCAAATTTGGTGCCCTCACCAACTTTAGGGATATCACCAGTGATTGGAGCATTGACTCCGATTTTGATCGTCTGGGGGGCTGCAGGTGCGCAAGCCGCTAGGACGAGGGTGGCTAAGAATGCGAAAGTAAGAAGTTTCTTGGACATGTTAGATCTCCTCCATCTTTTACGTACGTTAGAACTAATAAGCAATCCCATCTACGGATCATGTCGTGTTTTATACAGTTATTTACCACCTCCTTTTCAAGGATGGATGATTGAGGCTCTCTGAAGAGAAAATATCAACATAATCGTCTACGACGATGGGGAAATACAAGAAATTTGAAATCGAAATCGTATGGATGGATCCAAATGAAGAGCATTGGGGTAAGCCCATTCAGATGGGTCGTTGTCGAGACTCCCGGCACCACATACTCCGATCTCAAGGCGAATCGGATTTTCCGCTCGAATTTCTCAATTAGATCGTGAATCTAGCTGGTATTGCTAATATAGATTACTCAGGTTGTTTGTATATTGTCAAGTGGCGAATTACCTCATAATTAATCTAACTTTGGAGAAATACGTTGTCTCATTGAGAATCTAACCGAGGCTCATCCAACTGTTCAGTTCTAGTCAACCTGATAAGTTGACACACATGTTATCCGCCCTAGGACCTCAAAAGAACGTTTGTGAGAAGTTGCTTTGGGGGTTTTAATAATCAAGACAGGAAGGATTGAGCACAAAGAATTATCCAAATGCAAAAAGGCACAACTTAGGTCTTCAGTTTTCAAAGGTAACTAGTTTCGATCCTTCAAGATTCTTGTAATGAGCCTTTATTTGTTCTTTTAAGCAGTAGTTCATTCGCCATGGAGAACCTATTTAAATCCCGAGATCAGTCTAGTTTCTGTTTATTGCTGTAGTCGGAGCCCAGCGGACAAGTTGTTACATCATAGCTATTGACGGCATCACTATTCCTAAAGTCGCAAACAATATACTGCGTCTGATTTCCACCTGAGGTAGAAGCGGATTAGTGGAATGGGGGGCAGGGGTCGTAGAGCTTAAACTTTCATTTGTTTTCTTTCTTTATGAAGGAAGATAGGCAAGCTTCCGCTTATTAAGGTAATCGCATCCAACTAATTGTTCATCCTCGGTCACTCAAAGCGATACGAAATCCGGTTTTGATTAAGGAAACCGATTCTTGTCAGTCAGTGGATTGATGTAATCTCTCAATCTAGTGCAAGGGAAATTAGGAGGCAATCGTTTACACGATCCATAATTGACTCATCAATGCGACCTATCCTCCTGATGAGCCTCTGCTCGTAGATCGAGCGCACTTGATAAGTATCGGCAGATGAAGCCTTGGATAATCCGTTTTCAGGAGTAGCCTTAACCCTTACATGCCAGGGCGCTCGTAAAAAACCTTCATTCCATTCTGTCAATGGCACAATTATCTTGAGAGGTAAGCGTGCTAGTGCATCTCGGCTAACAATGATACAGGGGCGGATCTTATGGATTTCCGCCCCAATCGTTGGAACAAGGTTTACTTCCCAGACCTCGCCTCTTTTCACGCCCAAAATCATTTCT
>CBDVCG010000031.1:0-10853 GCA_965372425.1 uncultured Anaerolineales bacterium | reverse complement strand
CGAGACCGCCCTCACCCCAACCCCTCTCCCACAAAGGAGAGGGGTTTGTTCAATCCCCGACAAGGTCTCTCTACCGAAGTTCCCTTCATCACACGGACCCAGAGGCGTTGGGATGATCAGCCGATCCTTAATTCAACCTGGATGATCCTGCCTACAACGACAACCTTATTGCCTTAGTGCCTTAGTGTCCTGTCGCCCTACTCCCAATCCCCAATCGTTGATCCCCAATCCCTTTTTCCATCTTGCCTTTGTGCCCTTGTGCCTTATTACCCTTGTGCTTTTTTGCCTTGTCGCCCTACTCCCAATCCCCAATCGCTGATCCCTAATCACTTTTTCCATCTTGCCTTTGTGCCCTTGTGCCTTTTATTCGTCTAGTCGATGCGCGCGGTACTCGTCCCACAATGTCAGCGCCGGTTTTGGCGTGCCGTCATACTCGCGTAGCCCGACGGTGGCGAACATCCCGAGCGTCTCCACGTCATCGTCCCCCTGTCCCTGCTCCAACATGATCTCACGGTAGGAATCGAGGTTGAAATCGTTGAGGATCAGGTAGACCCAGAAGGTCAACCGATCACCGAGCTGGTCATGGATAGCCTCGAGGTAACCGACCTGACGTTCAGGATCGCCGGGTACGCCGCCCACTGGCCGCGAAGCCCAACCGCCTTCGGCAACCGCAAGCGCTTTGTCCGTCTGGTCGAGCAGCGGTGTGTAGTAGTCCTCCGGTATCGCTTCATCGGGAAAGACAAAATAGGGATAGGAGGAGATCACCCAGAGATCGAGGCGAGGCTCGAAAGCTTCCACCTGATCCCAGTTGGTCTGATAGGCCGGACGACCCTCAGCCGCAGGCGGGAACATGTTGTTGAGATCGTCCCACTGGAAGGTGACGAACACCTGTGTCTCCGGCGATTCGGCCTTAACGAGGTCATATACTTCGCGGTATAGGCTCATGTAGTTTTCGACATCATCGGGATGGGCGTCGAGGTAGGTGTTGATCTCTGAAGCAAGACCTAGATAGCGAGGCTGAAACTCACGCACGATCCACAACGTAAAGTTGGAAAACGCGGCACGTACATCAGGATTTCCGAAGCTTTCCTCCCAGAACAAGGGCATTCCCATGAACTCACGCCTATTCAGTCCATTGAGCGGGTCGACAACGAAAATCCAATCGAGACCTTTCTGGCTGGCGAGCGTGATTTGATTACGCAGATCAGTACGCTCCTCGGATTCCCCCTCGACGCCATCCTTGAAAACGCTCCAGGGGACGTTGGCCTGCACGAGGATGAAATCGCCATGTTCGCCCATGTCCGTAAAATGCTGCAGCACGCTCTCCAATGTCGCCTCTGGTGGGCTGGGGAAGAAGCCGTAAGCGGTACGATCTAGGTCGAGCAGCGACCTGGTCCACTCTTTTTGGTAGTCGGGGGTGGGAGTTGGATATGTTGGCGTGAGAGTTTCACCCCCACATGCCATAGTTGCGAGGGTCAGCGATACTAAGGCTACAAAGATATTGCGCTTCATATGTACTCCTTCAGCTCGCAATGGGCGAGAACAACGGTTTCGAGGTCCTATAATCATATACAACCTTCTGTAAAACGAAGTTGCGCAGGTTGTCCTACCCGTTTGAGTCCATACACACCTCCGCGGAAACCCAAAACACGCTCTCCATTCCAATCTGATCTGATAACCTCACAAATTCCCCCTTGACATCCCGATTTTCCATGCTAATGTATTCAATAATATCCGATGAATAACTTATTTGTTCTACTCACTCTCATTATTAGCAGCCTTCTCATCCTTATTCTTGATGAGAAGCAGCAGCCGGTTGGAGTGGTAGCGCAGTAAGAGTACGATTTGTACACGCAGACACCTCCCAACCGGGGGGTGTTTTTCGTTTCAGGAGGATTTAACAACAATATGATGTCCTTGACGCCGAACTTGTCCCTCATGATTACGCTCATTATCCTGGTCCTTTTGGGCCTACTACTTATTAGCTGGCATCGCCCGTCGATGGAGCGCATCCCGGTCTGGTCTAGGAGAAGGAAATTGGACTGAGCTAAAACCAGAATTAAGGGACAAGAACGAGCTGCTTCAATCGACAAAAGCAGCTCTTTTCTTTTTTTGACAGCCCGACACAAAGTTAATCACCACATCAAGGAGGAAGAAGATGAAGACCAACGAAACGCCCAAGGCCATGTACGAGCAGGATTTCGATGCGACCGGCGGAGAGCGCGGTCCCTGGGCGAATGCATGGCACCCATCCTGGGGGGAGAACGAGCCTGACGCAAAGATGGGGACCAGTGAGGATGCCCAGGAGTTCTCATCCGATGACGAGGAATCGAGGGTTACAGACTCACCTTCGTCATGACACCAAACCGCAACTGGTCCGGGTTTCGTACGTTCCCGTGTCAGCAAGCTGCAGAAGGAAAACGATAATGACCGACCCACAACGCGAACCTCATGATGACCGCTACTCGCCAAACGATTCTGCGCACCATCAAATGACCGATCGTCTTTACGAGGAACGTTCGCTCATGGCAGTATACGAACAAACCGTGGAGCCTATTCAAAACAATTTTGGTACCCGACCCCAGGAAGTCGAACCCACGAGCGCGCTCATGCGCAGGTACCACAGGTAAGGCATGCGGTCCGATCAAATCAAGCTAGGGTATGAACGCGCACCACACCGGGCTTTGCTCAAAGCTACGGGTGTCCGCGACGATGATATGTCGAAGCCATTCATCGCGGTGGTGAATTCGTATGTCGACATCGTTCCCGGGCACGTCCACCTGCAGGCTTTCGCAAGATCCGTCAAGGACACCCTTCGATCAGCCGGGGCAGTTCCCTTTGAATTCAACACTATTGCGGTCGATGACGGGATCGCCATGGGGCATGCCGGCATGAAGTACTCCCTGCCCAGCCGGGAGCTGATCGCCGACAGCATCGAAACGATGATCTCTGCACACTGTTTCGATGGCATGATCTGCCTCACCAACTGCGACAAGGTCGTCCCGGGCATGCTCATGGCTGCCATGCGCCTGGACATCCCGACCATTTTTGTCAGCGGGGGACCCATGCCCGCCGGCCGGACTCCTGATGGCCGCACGATCGACCTGGTCAGCGTCTTCGAAGGGGTCGGAGCGTATCAGGCCGGCAAGATCAACGATGCCGAGCTGAAAGTGCTGGAGGACTACGGCTGCCCGTCGTGCGGCTCCTGCAGCGGGCTGTTCACCGCCAACAGTATGAACTGCCTGCTGGAGGTCATTGGATTGGCGCTCCCGTTCAACGGCACGGCGTTAGCCGAGACGCCAGAGCGGAATGAGCTTGCTGTCCGGGCAGCCGCCAGGCTCATTGACCTGATCGAGTCCGACCTGACCCCGCGCAAAATTGTGACGGTCGAAGCGATCGATGATGCTTTCGCACTTGATATGGCCATGGGCGGCAGCACGAACACCGTCCTGCACACCCTGGCGATTGCACACGAAGCCGGGATCCCCTACGCACTGGAACGCATCAACCACATCGCCGACCGCGTACCGTACATATGCAAGATCAGCCCCGCCTCCCATTGGCATATGGAGGACCTCCATGATGCGGGAGGTATCCCTGCGATCTTAAATGTACTTGCCCAGGAAGGTAATACGCTCCATCTCAATCGTCCGACCGTGAGCGGTGATTCAATCGGCGCGGCGATCATTGGCGCGGTGATTCGGAACACAGAGGTCATCCGCCCTCTGGAAAAACCCTACTCGCCGACCGGCGGTCTTGCGATCTTATTCGGAAATCTAGCGCCAGAAGGCGCTGTCGTAAAGACCGGCGCGGTCGCTCCATCAATGCGGAAGCACGCTGGCCCCGCGCGCATCTACGAGAGCCATGATCTTGCAATGGGTGGGATCCTCAACTCCGAAGTGCGACCGGGCGACGTGGTTGTAATCCGATACGAAGGTCCTGCCGGAGGCCCGGGGATGCAGGAAATGCTCGCGCCCACAGGTGCATTGATGGGCATGGGACTGGGTGAACAAGTCGCCCTTATTACGGACGGGCGTTTTTCGGGTGGCACGCGCGGCGCGTGTATCGGACATATCAGCCCTGAAGCGGCTGCTCGTGGACCGATCGCCGCGCTGGAACCCGGGGACATCATCGAGATCGATCTGGACGCTCGCCGCCTGGACGTCCGTCTATCCGACGACGAGATTGAATCACGCCTAGCCCGTCTACCAACCTTCCAGCCCACTATTGACAGCAAGTGGCTGCGGCGATATGCCCGCAGCGTTACCAGCGCATCGACCGGCGCGGTGCTCAGGGATTGAAGCCCGTACCAGTTTAGCGATTGCAATTTATTAAGGAGGACGTGATGAAAAGAACAGGCGCACAAATCATTTGGGAAGTGCTCATAAGTGAAGGCACGGAGATTGTGTTCGGGTATCCGGGCGGGGCGACGCTTCCGACATATGACGCCATGCTTGACTACCCGGTACGACACGTTCTGGTCCGCCACGAACAAGGCGCAGCTCACATGGCCGACGGCTATGCCCGCGCTTCGGGAAAGGTCGGCGTCGCCATGACAACCTCCGGTCCAGGAGCCACAAATCTGGTCACCGGCATTGCTACCGCCATGATGGACTCATCCCCTATTGTTTGCATCACCGGTCAGGTCAATTCGTCTGCCATCGGCAGCGATGCCTTCCAGGAAACAGACGTAACCGGCGTGACCCTGCCGATCACGAAGCACAATTACCTGGTCACCCGAGCCGAGGAAATTGCCCCCGTTCTCAGGGAGGCCTTCTATATCGCCCGCACCGGCAGACCTGGGCCAGTCCTCATCGACATCGCCAAAGACGCCCAGAGCGAAAGTGCTGAATTCTCCGAGGATGAAGATGCTGTGCATCTGCCGGGGTACCAGCAGAGTCAAACCATCCATCCAGAGGATTTGGAGAGAGCCGCAGAACTCATCTGTGCTGCCGAGCAGCCGATTATCCTGGCTGGACATGGAGTCCTGATGTCCGGTGCGATGGCGGCGTTGCTCGATTTCGTAGGAAAAACCGAGATCCCGGTCGCCCTCACCCTGCTGGGGCTCGGCGGCTTACCTGCCAGCCATCCACTCAATCTGGGCATGATGGGCATGCACGGCGAAGCCTGGGTGAACACTGCTATCCAGGAAGCCGACCTGCTGCTCGCATTTGGAATGCGCTTTGATGACCGTGTGACCGGAAACCTCGCCACATATGCGCCTGGAGCCAAAATCATCCACGTCGATATTGATCCTTCTGAAATCAACAAAGTTGTGAATGCGGATGTCGGCATCATCTCCGATTTACGTGAAGTTCTGGAAACACTGACGGCCCGTTTGCCGGAGATGACCCACACCGACTGGGTGGATCACATCAACGAATTAAAAGGCGACTCTGCGGTGCGTGACATCCAGAGCCTGCCTGACAACGGCCGGCTGTTCGCCGCACATGTGATCAACGATCTCTGGAAGCTCACTGAAGGTCGGGCGATGATTGTCACCGACGTCGGTCAGCATCAGATGTGGCAAGCGCAGTATTACAAGCACGATTATCCCCATAAATTGATCACATCTGGTGGATTAGGAACTATGGGCTTCGGTCTGCCAGCGGCGGTTGGAGCGTGGTTCGCGGACCCGGAAGCTGAGGTTTGGGCGATCGTCGGCGATGGCGGGTTCCAGATGACTGCTCCTGAGCTTTCCACCTGCTTGCAGGAAGGCGCAAAAATCAACGTCGCCATCATCAACAATGGATATCTCGGCATGGTTCGTCAATGGCAAGAATTCTTCTATGAGAGTCGCTACGCCGCTACGCCAATGGTCAGCCCCGATTTCATCAAGCTCGCCGAGGCGCATGGTCTGAATGGACGGCGGGTGGTTGAACGAAGTCAGATCGCTGACACATACCGCTGGGCACAAGATCAGCCAGGCACGGTAGTGATCGACTTCCGTGTGGAGAAGGAAGATAGCGTATTCCCTATGGTGCCTTCTGGGGCAGACCTGCACGAGATGATCCGCCGGCCCGTACCTATCCGGGAGCTTGACTGAGATTGTCCGACTGGAGTGAAAACGATGAATAATAATGGTAATAGACCGTCCCCCAACGGCCGCCACACCTTTGTGGTGCTCGTGGAAGATAAGCCGGGCGTCCTGAACCGGGTCGCTTCCTTATTCCGCCGGAGAGGTTTCAACATCGAATCTCTCACCGTCGGTCACAGTGAGCAACCGGGGGTCTCACGCATGACGATCGTGATGCAGACGGACGATGTAACCGCCCAGCGGGTTACGGCAAACCTGTACAAATTGGTCAATGTCGTCCGGGTGGACGATGTGACGGAAAATCCTTCCGTCATGCGCGACCTTGCACTGATCAAAGTGCAGGCAGATTCGTCCGTCCGTGCGGAGGTGCTTCAGATCTGCGATATTTTCCGCGCACGCACCGTTGATGTGACGACCGATGCCCTGATCGTCGAGATCACAGGCACGGAGGACAAGATAGAAGGACTCCTGGATTTGCTTCAACCTTTCGGCATCCTCGAGATGGCACGCACGGGACGCATCGCGATGGTCCGTGGCAGCCACCCAGAGATGGTCGAAATGACACCCACGATGTAATCGCCAGGGTGTAATTCTGGGGACAATTGAAAAACTATAAATCAAGATTGAGAGCGAACATGGCAACAATGTACTACGACGATGATGCGGATCTTGCGATCATCCGATCCAAGAGAGTAGCAGTGATCGGTTATGGCTCACAGGGGCACGCTCACGCCCTCAACCTCATGGACAATAATGTCCGTGTCCGTGTCGGGCTTCGCCCAGAGAGCAAGAGCCGTGAGGAGGTTGAGACCGCCGGGTTGGAGGTTAGCGAGATCCTCGCTGCCGCCGAGTGGGCAGATGTAATCATGCTCCTCATCCCCGACACCGATCAACCTGCGGTCTACGAGGCGCATATCGCCCCCCAGCTCCACGCTGGGAAGACGCTCATGTTCGGACATGGTTTCAACATCCGCTACCAGACGATCGTGCCTCCTATCGATGTTGATGTGAGCATGGTCGCTCCGAAGGCTCCGGGACACCGCGTGCGTGAACTCTTCGTTGAAGACGAGGGAACCCCTGCCCTGCTCGCCGTAGAGCAGAACCCCAGCGGTGAGGCGCTCCAGAACGCCCTGTCCTACGCCAAGGCGCTTGGTGCGACGAAGGCGGGCGTGATCTTGACGACCTTCGCCGAGGAGACGGAAACAGATTTATTTGGCGAACAAACTGTGCTCTGCGGCGGCGTGAGTGCCCTCGTCGAGGCGGCATTCGAGACGCTAGTCAAAGCCGGCTACCAACCGGAGGTTGCCTATTTTGAGTGCATGCATGAGCTCAAGCTCATCGTCGACCTGATGTACCGGGGCGGCTTGAATTACATGCGCTATTCCGTGAGCGATACGGCGGAACACGGCGACTATACCGGCGGTGCCCGCATCGTCACCGAAGACACCCTCGGGGAAATGAAGCAAATGCTGACCGAGATCCAGGACGGCACCTATGCTCAGAAGTGGATCAAGGAGAACGAAGACGGACGTCCCTGGTTCAATGAAGAACGCCGCCGGCAGCAGGAACACCCGATCGAGAAGGTAGGCGCGGAGCTGCGTGAGATGATGCCCTTCCTCGACCCGGTCACTATCAAACCAGGAGAGTAAGAAGCGATGCATGTGAATTACCTGAGAGAACCCAACTACGTGCGCATATTTGATACCACGCTGCGCGATGGCGAGCAATCCCCGGGAGCCACAATGACCTCAGCCGAGAAACTGGAGGTCGCCCGAGCCCTTGCTCGGCTGGGTGTCGACGTCATCGAAGCCGGTTTCCCCGCCGCCTCCAAGGATGAACACGATGCCGTCCAACGGATCGCTGAAACGGTGGGGAATGCCGAAAAAGCAGATGAGTCCAGCACCCTGCAGACACCCATCATTTGCGGTTTGGCTCGCACCACAAGCGGGGACATCGAGACTGCCTGGGATGCAATACGGTCCGCCGCCCGGCCGCGCTTGCACACTTTTCTGGCCACTTCCGAGATCCATATGCAGCATAAGCTGCGCATGAATCGAGAGCAGGTCGTCGAACGTGTGCGAGATATGGTCGCTCTCGCTCGATCACTTTGTGAAGATGTGGAGTTCAGCCCTGAAGATGGCACCCGCAGCGAGCCGGAGTTTCTCTACCGTGTGCTGGACGAAGCCATCCGCGCCGGCGCGACCACGCTGAACATCCCCGATACGGTCGGTTATGCCACGCCGGAAGAATTCGGAGCACTCATCGCCGGGATCATTGAAAACGTTCCAGGGATCGAGGGTGTGGTCATCTCGGTGCACTGCCATGACGACCTGGGGCTCGCGACTGCAAATACGCTGGCCGGGATTCACGCAGGAGCACGTCAAGCGGAGGTCACCATCAACGGCATCGGCGAACGGGCTGGTAATACCTCGCTTGAGGAGGTCGTGATGGCGCTGCAGACCCGGCAGCCGGTTTACGGATTGGCGACGGGGATTGATACGGCTCAGATCACACGAACCAGCAAGCTCGTCAGCAACTACACCGGCATGGTGGTTGCGCCCAACAAGGCCATCGTCGGCGCGAACGCTTTCGCACATGAAGCCGGCATCCATCAGGATGGTATGCTGAAAAACCAGGCCACGTATGAGATCATGCGCCCAGAGGCAGTTGGATTGAGTCAGAGCCGCCTGGTGCTTGGCAAACACTCCGGCCGACATGCCTTTCGCGTTCGCATGGACGAGCTGGGTTACCAGCTCTCGGATGAGGACCTCGAACGGGCATTCTCCCGGTTCAAGTCGCTCGCAGATAAGAAGAAGACGGTCACGGATGCCGATCTTGAAGCCCTCGTGACGGATGAGATCTATCAGCCTCCGGAGGTGTTCAGTCTGGACGGCTTGCAAGTCGCCTGCGGTACGATGGGCTTGCCCACCGCAACAGTCCGGCTGCTGGGGCCGGAGGCAAACGAATACATCCGGGCAGCCGTTGGAACCGGTCCTATCGATGCGACCTACAAGGCCATCGACGGCATTATTGGCGCTCCAAACACCCTGCTGGAATTCTCGGTGCATGCAGTGACCGAAGGCATCGATGCCCAGGGAGAAGTCACCGTCCGCATCCAGGAAGGTACGGATTCAAGAGGTTTGGAAAGCTCGGGGGAAACCCGGCGAACGTTTGGTGGCTACGGCGCAGATACCGACATCATCGTCGCCAGCGCAAAGGCCTATCTCGCCGCGATCAACAAGCTTCTCGGGATGACGACGTCATCGGAAGTGCATACCCCTTCCGAACCTGCCGCGCCAGAACCATCTGCAGAGACCGTAGATGAGCAGGCGGCACACCCCGCCACAGCCGTTCGTTCCACAGATTGAGGGCACATGGAAGACCAACGATGAAAGTAGCCGCCACACTCTTCTCGAAGATCTGGGATCGTCACATGGTTTTAGAGAGACCTGGGCAGCCGGCAGTTCTCTACATCGATCTACACCTTCTTCATGAAGTGACTTCCCCACAAGCCTTCACTATTCTCCGGGAACGAAAGCTTCCCGTCCGTCGACCGGACCGAATGCTGGCGGTGATGGATCATTCCACGCCGACGGTGAAGGAGGAACTGCGCACCATCGATTCGGCCGCCGCTGCCCAGCTCAAGCAGCTCGAACGAAACTGCGACGAGTTCGGCATCCAACTATTGACGATGAATTCGAACGATCGGGGGATCGTGCACGTGGTTGGACCCGAGATGGGTCTGACCCAGCCCGGGATGACAATCGTCTGCGGCGACAGCCACACCTCCACTCATGGCGCGTTCGGCGCGCTTGCATTCGGGATCGGGACCAGTGAGGTCGCTCACGTGCTTGCTACACAGTGCCTGCTGCAATCGAAGCCGAAGACATTTGAAGTGAGGCTGGATGGCAGGCTCAAGCCGGGGGTGACAGCCAAGGATCTCAGCTTGAGTCTGATAGCCGAGATCGGTGTCCAGGGCGGTGTTGGGCATGTGATCGAATACCGCGGCACCGCTATCCAGGCGTTGGACATGGAAGCTCGCATGACGGTATGTAACATGTCGATCGAAGCCGGCGCTCGGGCAGGCATGATCGCACCGGATGATACGACATTCGAATACCTCGCAGGCAGAGAATTTGCACCTGAAGGTGAATTCTGGCAGGCATCCGTTGACAACTGGCGGGGACTGCCTTCGGAGGATGGCGCCGAGTACGACCATTCGATTACTTTGGATGCAAGCCGGCTGGAGCCTATGATCACCTATGGGACCAACCCGGGCATGGCGATCGCTATCGGTGAATCTATCCCCCACCCCTCTGAGATCAAGGATGTCGGCCAGCGGACGCTGGTTGAGAAGGCGCTGAAGTATATGGATATCCCGCCTGGAAAGCCGCTGCTCGGGAGAGAGATTGACGTGGTGTTTATCGGATCGTGCGCCAACTCCCGTATTTCCGATCTGAGGGAGGCGGCCCGCATTATGACGGATCGGCGCGTCGCTGAAGGCGTCCGTGTGCTGGTTGTACCGGGATCGCAGGCCGTCAAGCGACAGGCGGAAGCCGAAGGTTTGCATCGAATTTTCTCCGACGCGGGGGCGGAATGGCGCGAGTCTGGCTGCTCCATGTGCATAGCTATGAACGGTGATCGGCTATCTCCTGGGGAATATGCCGTAAGCACGAGCAACCGTAATTTTGAAGGTCGTCAGGGCCCTGGCGGGCGAACGTTCCTTGCGTCCCCGGCCACAGCAGCTGCGGCGGCAGTGACCGGTGTGATCACCGACAGCCGCACACTGAATTAGGAAAGAGGAGTATCAGGATTT
>CBDVCG010000030.1:0-11072 GCA_965372425.1 uncultured Anaerolineales bacterium | reverse complement strand
CCATCGATCACACCTACAAGCACGCAAACATTAACTCCGACGATAACGCCTTTGCCTAGTATCACAGCGACCTCGAGCATCACGCCTACACCAACAACATCACCAACACCGACGATAACACCCACACCGGCCCTTCCGGAGGAAGTGAAAATCCTCCTGAGAGAATCGATAACCCCGAATCCTGAGGCAATCTTCAGCCCCATCCAGGTGGCTCTTCTTCTCGGTGGGCTTAATCAACCCCTGGGTACGCGTGAGGAGTTCGTGCTTCCATTAACGAAGCTGTATGGCACGTTTACGTATGAAAACTTACAGGATGGTGTCCGATGGACTGCGCTCTGGCTGCGGGGAGGCGAAGTCTTGTGTATTGAAACTCAACCCTGGGATGGGGGAACTGGGGGGTATGGCTACACTGAATGTGAAGTTGAAGTCTGGCGACCCGGCTCCTATGAAATCCGCATGTTCTTTGGGAATACCTGGAAAAAATCGGTTCAGTTTGTGATTTTAAGTGGAACCCCAACGCCGGTTTCAACCACGGATTCTTGACTGTCCTGCGGCTCCGGATGCACGGGAATTTAGTTGTTGTTATAAGTGCTTTGGCAACATATCATAAGGGTGAGGGGACAGGCTCGCTCATTGATTGCGGGTCCTTGGGAATGCTAATCCGCCATGCGTTCGATCAAATCATGCAGTGCCGCGTATCCCCTCTCGATGGGAGAAATTTCTATATACTCGTTCAAGGTGTGCGCACCACCCCCTTTGGTGATTCCAACACAAATGGCGGGCAATCCCAGGCTGAGCGGGTAGCTGGCATCCGTTGACCCAGCCTCCAGACTACAGATTTCTTTTCCGATAGCCTTATAAGAACGTAGTGCGGCGAGCACCAGGGGATGCTTCTCGCTGATGGCTCCAGCCGGTCTTGTGCCGACATTTGTCATTTCGATGGTGACATCACCGGTATTCATTCCTGCGGTGAGTTCACGGATCTGAGTTTCGATGGCTCCGATCTCCTCTGCAGCTACAGAGCGAATATCAATTTCAATTTCCGCGTGGTTTGCAATCGTATTGATGCTCGTGCCGCCCTTGATACGTCCAATATTCAACGTAGTTTTCGGCGACTGGGGTAAATCGAACTTCATCAATTTTGAAGATAGTTCTATCAATGCATGCACTGCGGATGGTCTGCCTGCATGGATCCAAGAATGACCACCCACGGTGTTTGCTTCAATTCTAAATCGGCTGATCGGCAGGCCGCGGTGATAGATGTAACCCAGTGCCATCCCTTCGATTACAATGTAACCCGATACATCTTCTCCGAACCGTCCGACTACGCCCTTCATTCCGTGGAGGTTGCCAAGTCCTTCTTCACCAACCGTCCCTACGAACCAAACATCAGATTGGAGATCACTGACCTGAAGGTCATTCGGAAGTTCGAGGAGCGCGCCGAGCGCGACGGCGTTATCCCCAATGCCAGCCCCCACGATGCGGTCCTCCCCATGGGTGACATCTAAGGAAGTTTCGATCGGGAACACACTATCCATATGTGCTGTCAGGATGAGGGGGCGGCCATCTCCGCCCTTTATCCGGCCATAAACGTTTCCAACTTTATCTACGGAGATTTCTGTCAAGCCGATTTCATCAAATGCTGCTCGCACATAATCCGCCCGGAGTTCCTCCTTAAATGTTGGAGCAGGAATGGCCTGGAGTTCCATAGTTATCTTGAGTAAGCGTTCTAAGTCCATGTTTAAATTCTCTTCACGCCTCCCCTGAGATACTCCAGTCTTGCTTCCTTCAACCCTGGTGCTGCTCCAAGTGCATATAACGCTCCTGATCCCTCAATGGTCAATGAAGCGGAGACACTTCCCATCAATGCGGATTCAACAGGATCACCAGTTTGGGACAACCCAACGATAAAACCTCCACAGAATGAATCGCCCGCTCCAGTAACGTCACGCACCTGCGCCGCATAGGCCGGAATTTTCCATCGCTCTTTCGCGTTCTTATCCCAAAGGCATTGTCCGCCAGGTCCTCGCTTGATGATGACGAATCGGGCGCCCATATCCCCAAACGCTTCCGCCATTTCCCACACATCCATTTTATATTCAGTGAAGTACGAGCGTGCTTCCTGATCACTTGGTAGAAAGGCATCTAGCCCGTGCACGATGGTGGGCAAATCCCAACGAAAAGAGGGATCCATGTAGCGGATGGATGGATCCAGTGTCATGATTTGAACCCCGGATTCTTGTAAGATCTGGGGGATCGTTGCGTGGGATAGATAGTCCCCAGGCGCGAGATGAACTGCGATAGTATTGCCCAAGGTTCGTGGGAGATCTGATGGACGAATTGCAAGAGGTCCGAATTTCTCGCGACTCTCCTGACCCTCCGTGGAAGAATGATAGTCGATGAGGGCTTTTGGTATGGGATGGTTTACGCGACGAAAATGGCTTGTTGGGTTGGTGTCTACGCGTTCCTCGGGGGAAAGGTAGGCGTAAAAAGTGCATGTATTCAGGGGCTCATCCAGGACTTTTACACCGGAGGTGACAATACCTTCCTTTTGGAGGTCTTCGATCCAATCCTGTGGATAATTTATTCCTACTCGGCTCACCAGGCTCACGGGCGATACCCAGATCCTCGCCCCGACCGCTGAGTACACCGCGTTTCCACCAAGGACACCGCAGATGGCGATATCATCATGGGTGATACAATAATCCTCTCGCATACCCCCCAAGAATGCGAATTCCGAACGTGACTTCTTCATGTGACACGATTATACCGGAGGGTTGTGTGAACGAATCGCTTAGTATCCAGTCGGGAATGGTCCCAGAATTTATCCGGGAAGCGTGGCCTACTTCAATAGAGCGTGCTCGCACAATCCTTGGATCAGGGCGTAGAGTCAAAACTGTTTTCCTCTGCGGCTCGGGCGATTCTCATCATGCATCCAACAGCCTCGAACTGGCATTCATGCAGTGGGCAGGTGTTTCCGCCCGATCAGCACCATCCATGTCGATGTCTAGGTATGTGTTACCTGACATTTCAAACTCAGGTGCCGAAAGTCTACTGATTGGAATCTCGGCATCGGGTGAAGTTGCACGTACAATCGAAGCGGTTGAGATCGGTAAATCGCTGGGCATGCAGACTCTCGCAATCACACTGAACCCCCAGAGCACTTTATCTCGCACGGCTGATGCCACGCTCTCCATTGCCGTCCCTCCATACCCGGAAGGACCCGGTTTGATCAGCTATCTGTCATCCTATCTGTTGGGATTGAGTGTAGTTGGGGCGTTGGCCGATCGAGAGTTTGAAGAATCCGTCGTTCCCGCGGTCGGCGCATGTCCTGATTTGTTGGAAGAGTGGATACCCCAGCAGATCGAAATGGGTCAGGCATATGCCCGGCGGGTACACCATCCCCAGTGTGTGTTTGTGGGAAGCGGGTATGCCTATGGTTCAGCATTGTTTGGGGCAGCGAAAGTCATGGAGACGGCCGGGGAGTTTGTCGGCGCGCAGGATGTTGAGGAGTGGGCTCACCTCGAGTACTTCTGTGACCCGGCGAACACCCCGATGTGGTTATTGGGCGCCGAAGGTAGATCGTTCTCACGGGAGGGAGAAATTCTTATCGCGGCGGATGCGATCGAAAGAGATGTCCTCACGAGCGTTTGGAAGGGGTCGCGAGGTTGGTCCTCGCGTATAAGGGAGATCACCGCGCCGCTCGCTTTGTGGTCCGGACCGGTAGGCTATGCTATCGAACGCGCAAATCTTCTCGGTGAAGTGCCCTTCCGAGGGTTTGGTGGTGGACGAACCAAGAGGGAAGGGGGAGGACCAAGTCGAATCCGATCCAGTCAAAGAATACCAAGATCCAAGCTAATCTGATCCATCCGAGATCAGGAGAATCTTCTCCCCAATACCTGAATTCGAAGTCTCTTAGCCGGGGATGAAACTTAAATAAATTTCGTGGTTTTGGTTCGAAGGTCCCGGTTGCGGGGCGCTCGAAAGACGGTATAATGGAAATCCATTGGGATTTACATTCTCCGATGGATTGGCTGAGGACCCCGGGAATCTCTTCATGACAACTGCGAATGTATTGCTACTTGAAAGCAATCGCGCGAACGCACCGTCGTTCGCGCCAGCGTTTAATCGTAAAGGGTATTCCGTCGCTGTTTATAATAATCTGGGAAATGCTCTGAGTGCTGCGAAAAAAACTCCTCCCGACATCGTTGTCCTCGATGCGGCTTCGATGAAGACGAGTGGTGCGAGGATGTGCCGAAAAACCCGCTCGACGCTCGACGGTGTGCCGATCATTCTCGTCTCACCAGAAGGAACTCGACCGGATCCCGGTAGTGGAGCAAGTCTGACCCTTGTTCATCCCTTTACACCTCGCAAGCTGCTAAACCGCGTCGAACGTTTGCTGCCTGGAGACGATAACTTCACGCTAGTGGCGGGGCCGATCAGCCTTAACCTCTCGCAGCTCAAGGTTCGATGCTACAAAAAAGAATCTCGCCTGACCCCAAAATTGGCGAAACTAATAGAGCTTTTCATGCAGAATCCAGGTCGCTTAATGACGCGCAAGAAACTTATTCGGAAAGTCTGGCATACGGATTATACAGGAGACACTCGAACACTTGACGTGCACATGAGTTGGCTCCGGCAGGCGATCGAACCAGATCCATCGGACCCTCAATTGCTCAAGACGATCCGAGGCATGGGATATCGACTCGACATACCATAGTATGGGGGAACTCTAATTCGTAATTCCTGACGCGCTTAAAGGCGCGCTTTTTGTTTATGGGAAAAATCCAGAATACACTGCAGCTTACCTATGGGGATGAGTAAGCTCCTTGATTTCGGGAAGCGGAATCCATCAGCAGCAGAGATGATGGGCAAGTGGGGGATGGGGTAGGGACCCCCTTAAAGGCTTTTTTCTTGGAAGATACCTACGGGTTTTTTCGCTACCCTAATGTGCGATTCTGAGCCGATTAACAGATCGGAAAATGGAATTTGGAATATTGGACCTCAAGCCAATCCGCATTTCTCTTAACTGGGATCCGGATATTGTGCAAATCGATTTAGGAAGATACAATCGCCGCTATCTGAGTATCTCAAAATTACACCTTGATCTGGATGCTGGCTTCCCCAGTTCTGCTTGCGGCGTCGATGACGCGAGCTCGTATCGAGTAAGTTCCCCCTTCGGCATAGGTATGTTGGAACGACTTGCTGAATTCCACCTCTCTCCAGGGCAGGGCTTTATGCGCACGCGGCCTGAATGTGTTCCCATCATAATCCCAATCCACATCAATCAGAACTGGCTGTACGTGATCTTCATCGGGGAGATGGAGTTCTATATTCACCTCCATGTCTGTATGAGCGATGGACAGGTCCAATGAAAGCTCCGGGGAAGATTTCACCCCATCCTCCCAATGTGAGAATCCGCCAATTTCAGGCATCAGGAGGAGGCGACGATATGTTGTATATACTGCCTGCTGTGATGGATCACACGCAATCCAACATCTCTCAAGACGTTGGGATACGACAGGTGTCGTGCCTGAGCCACAGAAAAAATCCGCAACAAGATCGCCGGGGTTACTGGAGGCACGGATAATGCGCTCAAGGAGCGCTTCAGGCTTCTGAGTGGGAAATCCTGTGCGCTCGTTATGCAGGCGCGCGACGACAGGAAAGTACCACCAGTCCTCAGGAACTTTTCCGCGTTCTAAATCCGGCTTTTTTCCAAAGCCAGCTTTCTCAGAGCTTGCAAACGTTTTTATCGTGGATTCCGCATACGGAATTCGCACCGCGTCTGCGTTGAATGTGTACTCCTTGGATTTTGTGTAGACGAGGATTGTGTCGTGTTTTCGTTTAAAAGCAGAGCGAATCGGTGATGGTCCATGGTACACCCAGATGATCTCATTCAGGAGTCGGTCCGGACCGAATAGTTCGTCAAGTATGACTCGGGCGTACGCGGAGGCATGCCAATCTAAGTGCAGGTAGAGCGAACCTGTCTCTGAGAGCAGATCATACATACAGCGGAGACGCGGGTAGAGCATGTCGAGATATTCTGCGCCATCACGCCAGGTATCGCGATAGCCATCAATTGTCTCCCACTCTGAGGGTTTTCGTGAATCTTCCCCCCGGCCGATTCGCGCCCGATAAGCGTTCCCTGTGAGGAAGGGTGGATCTGCATAGATAAGATCGATTCCCTCTGTGAGCTCCTGCTTGAGCGCCAGCATCAATGGAAGATTGTCAGCGCAAATAAGCCGTCCCTGTTCCCCGGTCCGCTCGTCTATCACCGGTGGGCGAACTTCGGTTCGTAATTCCAGCTTTGACGGGGGAGGGAGCGGCGGCTCGGAACGATCCCACTCGAGACGAGCAAAAGGTTGCTTATGACGTTTTTTATTCATACGATCAAGCGGCTACTTGTTCTTGAATTTGCCCATAATGACATCCTTCAGCGTTGGATCCCCCGTTGATTCCAGATCGTAGCGGACTCGTACAGTGGGTTTGTCAATTTTGAGTATTCGTCCTAAATCAATTGGAGTACCAATGATCACCAAATCGACATCTGATGCGTTGATCGTCTCTTCAAGCTCGCCAATTTGAGAATCTCCATAACCCATCGCGGGAAGCACCTTGCCTGTAGATGGATATTTGTTATAAACCTCCCTGATACTCCCAACCGCGAAGGGGCGGGGATCGATGATCTCCTTCGCCCCGAATCTCTCCGCCGCGATCCATCCAACTCCAAACGCCATCCCACCATGCGTCAGCGTAGGACCATCCTCCACGACGAGCACTCGTTTGCCTTCGATGGATCCTCCATCTTCGAGGTGGATCGGGGAAGCAGCTTCGATAATAATAGCACCGGGATTAAGCCCGACCACGTTTTCCCGAACGGCTGCAATGGACTCTTCTTCTGCCGTATCGATTTTATTAATCACAATCACATCCGCAGCAATGACGTTTGCCTCGCCCGGGTGGTACCTGAGCTCATGCCCGGGGCGGTGTGGATCTACGACGACGATTTGAAGGTCGCTGACATAGAAAGGAAGGTCGTTGTTCCCTCCATCCCACAGGATGATGTCCACCTCAGCTTCAGCTTGCCGAAGGATTTTTTCATAATCGACCCCGGCATAAACAATCATGCCACGGTCGATATACGGTTCGTATTCTTCCCGCTCTTCAATCGTGCAGTCATGAAGGTCCAGATCATCATAGGTGGCGAATCGCTGAACAGCTTGCTTCCCAAGGTCACCATAAGGCATGGGATGGCGGATGGCGGCGACTTTATACCCCTGATCAATTAGTGTTTCAGCGACGTAGCGGCTGGTCTGGCTCTTACCACTACCAGTGCGTGCAGCGCAAATCGAAACCACAGGTTTGATGGACTTGACTTGCGTGTTGTGAGCTCCCATGAGCCTGAAATCCGCACCTGCTGCGATAACGCGTGAAGCAAGGTGCATGACGTACTCGTGTGATATATCGCTGTAGGCGAATATGACCTGATCGATGCTGTGTTCGTCGATGAGTGGAACGAGGTCATCCTCAGGGAAGATGGGAATCCCATTCGGGTAGAGGTCATCTGCAATAGAGCCTGGGTATAATCGCCCATCGATATTTGGAATTTGAGTCGCAGTGAAGCCCACAACTTCATAGGCTTCATTTTCACGGAAATAGACGTTGAAATTATGGAAATCGCGACCTGCTGCTCCCATGATGATAATTTTTTGTTTGTCTGTCATGTGCTGAGACCCTCGATGAGTATGTAGTTTTTTTTAAACACTTACTCCATGAAGATGCGAAAAGTTAGTTACATCATTTCTGGGGCCTCAATCCCCAGCAGCCTTAGGGCGTTTGCGAGTGTTTGTCTGGATGCGTCCGTAAGACGGATCCTCGCGTCACGAATTAGATCCGTATCCGCTTGTAAGACGCGGACGGCATGATAGAAGTGATGGAACGCTTTTGCCAGATCATAGGCGTACGTTGCCATCAGGAGCGGCTTGTATTGGGTTGCCGCCTTCTTGACGGTATTCGGGAACCGGGAAATGATATCGATTAACTCTATTTCAGTCTCGTCGAGATCATAATTAAATGAGGCCCGATCAGGCACATCACCGGCTTTTCGTAATATGCTCATTGCACGAACGTGTGCATTCTGGATATAGGGCGCTGAATGTCCGTCAAAGCTCAGTGCATCATCCCAATTAAAGACGATATCTTTATTATTATCTACGGAGAGCATACTGTAGATAAGAGCGCCCAGGCCAACTTGATGGACAACCTTCTCTCTCCGGTCTTCTGACAGATCGGGGTTCTTTTCATCGATAATGTTGCTCACCCGGCGCTTCGCTTCCTCGTACACGTCCATGAAGAAAATGACATTGCCGCGGCGAGCTGACATCGCGCCTTCAGGGAGTGTCACAAACCCATACGCGAGATGGTGGCAATATTGGGCCTGTGGAAATCCCCATAACTCAAGAATTTTGAACGCTTGTTGGAAGTGAAGGCTTTGCCGGACATCGACGACATAGATGGAACGATCCACATTGTATTTTTCAAACTTCTCTTTTGCGAGAGCCAGGTCGTTGGTCAGGTATAAGGCTGTTCCATTGCTGCGGAGGATCACTGCAGTTCTATACTTCTCTTTGGTAACACCCAGCTTCTCGTCAATTCTGACAATCACAGGGCCATCGGGTCGTTCGTCATCCGCAATGCCCAGAGTTATTAGTTCATCTACAATTTCTTTTGCCGGCCCGATTACCTCGCTCTCATAAAAGTAAACATCGATCTCGATACCGAGTAAGGTGAGGATTTCGGAGAGCTCATCCAGGCTCCACTGTCTGGTCTCCCCCCATAATGCGCGCACTTGAGAATCGCCATCATCCCACTTTTTCAGGAGTACGCGACGCTCTTCATCAGAAGCTGATTTCTGATTCAGGGTGCTCTCCGAGTCGTCCTCGTTTGGTGTGACGAGGGATGTAGCTTCTGTATAGATTCCCGCCAACCACTGGCCTTTTTGATGTACACCTTCCGGTTCCTGGCCTCGATAGAATTTGTCGTATGCCCAAAGACATGTGATGACACCTAGGCCGATATCACCAGGATAGGAAGCGCGAATCGTGTCGAATCCGGCAAATTCAACGAGACGTGCAAGTGATTCTCCAAGCATCGCATTTCGAGCATGCCCGATATGGAATGAATGGTGGGTGTTTGGCTGGGCATACTCCACCATAACTCTCTCGCTAATTTTTTTGCCCTTCCCAAAATCATCGCGGTTTTCAAGCACGTTGTCGATGACGAGCTCGGCAAATGTTCTGGTTTGGATGAAAAGATTGAGGTAGCCGCGCTCTGCTTCGACAGCATTAATTCCTGATGGCGGAATAATCGATTTGGATACGAGGGACGCAATTTCAGCTGCCCTTTGGGGGACGTTGATCTTCTTTCCTGATTTTGCTTCAGCAGCCGCAATTTGGAAGCAAGCTGGGGTGCCAAAACCCCAGGTCCCCTTAAATGGAATTGGGACCCACTCCGGATCTTCCGAGTACGCGAGCCCTAATTCTTCCGCGGCAAGCCTGAAGGCTGCACTGGCATCTGCTAATAAATCTTCAAACATTGGTCTACTCTGTGAGCGCTGCCATTATATAGCATGCCATGAACTGATGAAACGACATACGACGCACTCAGGTGCGTCGTATGTCCAGTTCCAGTTTAATTTCTGGGCTATTGGGTTGAGATCAAGCTTCCAGCGCCGCGAGACTTTTCATCAAACGGCTTTTTCGGCGGGAAGCGTTCTTGTTATGAATGACACCCTTGGAAGCTGCCTTGTCCAATTGTTCGATGGCAACTCGGATTGCATTTTCGGCAGCCTCACGATCGCCAGAGTCAATTGCAAGTCGAGCTTCCTTCACCGAAGTACGGGCTCTGGTTCGCCATACTTTATTGCGCATACGGCGTTTTTCGTTTTGTCGAATTCTTTTCTTTGCAGAAGCAGTATTAGCCAACTTGTCCTCCTATTACACTACGTGCACAAGCATCAATTCTACCGAATTGCAGATTTTCTGTCTAGAGGCTTGGTTATAAATGCGTGAAGAACCCCGTAGCTTGATGCGGGGCATCTTCAATGGAAAAAGCCTCCCACCTTGCCACTTATCTCTGCATTAAGCTACAGGTTAATCTGGCTTTTTCCCATAAATAAGGATTTGGTGCATTTGAATTTTTATAAAAATTCACGGGGACTTCCTAGAATCATCGAGGGCGTGGATGGGCGCTGATGGCTGCCTGGGTTGGCCACATCAAAGGTCCACAAGATGGGCTTCTTTGCCCATGAGCAAGAAGGGACCTGTCGCTTAGAAGTGCACCAATGCTTTACTCTGAGCGAATCGGCTATGGCGCTGCAGTCGCCGTGCCGGCTAGCGCGGTAAGAGTAGCAGCGGGGACAGGTACCGTTGGCGTTCTGCTGGGAGTTGGTGTCCGAGTCGGCCCTTCTCCAATAAGTTCATTGTAGTGACGTTCCGCAAGCGCTCTGGTTACGGGGAGGACGTTATCAAAGCCAAGGATCCAGCCCCATTCTCGGATGGCATCTGGGACATTATCAGGATTTGTCTCGTAGATGAGGGCTCGAAGGGCATACCCTTCGGCAACTTTTCTCTCCTTGACCACAATGACGGTTATCTCATTTGCCATCTTGATCGCCGGACTGATGTAATCGCTGAGAGCATCCGTGTATTCTCCCAGGTGGTACAGCGTTCTGCCTGTTTCGAGGAGCAGTTCATGGTTCATCGAGCCAAAACGTTGTGCGGAGATCATGTCCTCATAAGCTTCTTCATACAATCCCATCTTCGTGTAGATCATCCCTCTGGAAGCATATGCGGGAGCAAAACGGTCGTTGATTTCGAGGGCAAGATTCGCGGTTTCCAACGCTGGTTCGAGTTGACCCGCACCTAGCCATGCTCTACTGAGGAATCCCCAGCCCAGGTGATCATCCGGTGCGTATGCTACATAAGTCTGAAGAGGCCAAATGGCGGAGGTGTAATAGGTCGGATCAAGTTCATCTATCCCTAATCCAACATAGGCCCTGCCAATCGCAAGAT
>CBDVCG010000029.1:0-11211 GCA_965372425.1 uncultured Anaerolineales bacterium | reverse complement strand
CAAAAGGGGCTGTTGAAAAAATTACGTCCGTATCGTTTGTGGGAGGATCCTGAATCTGATGCCCCAACTTCTCGAATCTCAGCAGGAGGTTCTCTGCAACTTCATCCAGGATCGGGTCTTCGACGCCCCGCAAGTACGATACGCCCAGATTATGCAGCCATGCATGGGGTTGCGGAACGACCAACGTCGTTTCCCCTTCACTCGTCATTTAATGCCTCCTATAGAATCATTAAGTTAACCAGGGAAATCATTGCAAGTTACTCCCCGGTAATCAAACAACCTGGTTTTGTAGAATCAAAGATTGCGGATAAAGACTCGGTGGTTCTTATACGCCACGCCGCCCACGTTCTCAAGATCGCGCCTCATTTGGAGGGCGCTTTCCGCCACTTGTGTAAGATCGGCATGCTTATATCCAAATTCATGAATCGTTCTTTCTATTTCCGAATAAAGCAACGCGTTCCCGCCTCTACCATGAAATTCCGGAAGGACGCCAGCTCCGTTCAGTGCCACCCACTTTGTGCGCTTTGACTCAATCAAGAGATCGATGATTCCAAAGGGTAGCAACCTTCCGTGATTCCGTTGAATTGCCGCCGATACGTCTGGGAAAGCGAATAGAAAACCCACGACGTTATTACCGTGTACTATTATTTTAATCAATTTTGGATCAGCGAAGGATAAAATTTCGTTGACTACAAAATCAATCTCCCGCTCGGTGAGTGGATAATACTCCCAATTTTCCACAAACGTCTCGTTGTATGTTTTTCCGATGCGCGTCGCCCACGAAAGCAATTCGCGCTTGTTCTTAAAACGCTTTACGCTAAGTCCGCTCCTCTTTGCAGCCCGCTCGGCAATGCGATGCACTCTTTCCTGGAGCTTGATTTTCTCGGCGCTCAAATAGCACGAGACGAAATCAACTTCCTTCTGAAATCCTAGCGCGTGCATGAAGGCAGGATAATAAGGAGGGTTATAGTTCATCATCGTCATCGCCGGTCTGAACTCGTAGCCCTCGACTAGCATGCCATATCCGTCCAGTGGACCCAGACCTTTAGGACCGACTATCTGGTTCAGATTCCTCTCGCGCGCCCAATCATAGGCAATCTCAAACAAGCCTCTTGCCACATCCAGATCTTCCACACATTCGAAGAAATAGAATTGAGCCTGGCGTTTACCGTGATACTTGTTATAGGGATTATTCTCAATCACGGCGATCCGCCCAAGCACCTCCCCGTTTCGTTCAGCGAGAAAAAAATCCACATCTGAATGTTGATGGAATGGATGTTTCTCGCGGTCCAATCGCGTCTTAATATCCCTTCTGATCGGAGGCACCCACAACGGGTGACCCATATATAGAGCGAACGGCAGCTCGATAAATCTTCGAACGTCTTTCTTGTTCTCTGTTTCAATTTTCCTGATCTGGAGCATTTACACCCCGATTTAATACAAATGTGATTGTAGCACCATGCAAAACCATCTACAATCAAGCGCCAGGAATTACAGGAGTTCACATCTATGATCCTACGCTTCTTCTATTGGCTCGACCTAAGACTACTTGCCTTATTGGCCATCAGGGATATCCAAGGACTCGAGAATCTTCCCGCCCATAATCCGTACATCTTTGCGCTCAATCATCTCAGCATGATCGATGTTCCTTTTGTGTTTTCCGTCGTGGGTGATAAACCCGTCACCGGCTGGGTGGCTGAAAAGTATTACAATCACATCTTAATCGGCACGCTGCTTAAACTTGGCGGTGGCGTGTTCATCCGTAGAGGCCAGGTCGATCGCACCGCCATCGCCGATGCCGTGGCCTGGTTGAACGAGGGAAACGTCTTTGGAATTGCTCCGGAAGGGACACGCAGCGACACACACGCGCTCATACGAGGCAAAACGGGTTTGGCATTCCTCGCCGACGAGGCATGCGTCCCCGTCATCCCCATGGCTGTGACCGGTACGGAGATGACGTTCCAACAGTGGCGGCGCCTGCGCCGCCCCATCCTTTCCCTGCGCATCGGAAAGCCCGTATACCTTCCTGCCTTGGGCAGTGATAACCGCTCCGCAAGCCTGCGGCACAATACCGACGAGATCATGTGCCAGATCGCTGCGATGCTCCCCCCTGAATACCACGGCGTGTATGCCGACCATCCCAGGCTCGCCGAGCTGCTGTCTTCAAACTGATTCTCCCCATGCATCTCTGATTTTAACCAACGGCGTCACGAACTGTTCTTGTTGGTTTGTCGATTACGCGCCGCACCCACCTCGCCCTAATACACCCCCATCCCCCATACGGGTGAGCGCGATCTCACCCGCGCGGTTCCACCGCGGATGGGATTGCCCCATGTGCTTCATGCGGTAGAGTTGTAGAACATATGTTCTGTTTTTGAGTCGTGCGGTACAAGTTGGCGCACATCGCACGGGAAAGGCACATACATGCCCAAAAAACCGGGTACGCTCGCCGTACCAAATCTACCCATTTCCGCGACAGACACGAACTTCCTGGATGCCTTGCTGCAGCCGCGGCTGGCGCTTTTCTGGGGCGCACACACCCCCACACAGGCGCTGCTTTCAAACCTCACCATTCTGGCCGCAGATGGCCACGCCATTCGTATCTTTGATGGCGGCAACCGCTTCGATGGTTATTTCGTTGCGCGCCTGGCCCGACGGCTGAGTTCAAACCCTCGAGAAGTACTCGAGCGCATCCGTCTCTCACGCGCCTTCACTTGCTTCCAGTTGGCCCAGTTGATCGAAAACGCACCGGCCAGCGCCCAGCCGCTTTTCGTCCTGGATCTATTAACCACCTTCTACGACGAGAGCATCCCACTGCGCGACAGCGAGCGCCTTCTCGCGACCACCATTGCACACCTCAAGCGACTCGCCGCAGTGGGCCCCGTGATCGTCGGTGCGCGCGAACCCCGCGTCCTCGTCAAAGAGCGCTGGACGCTCCTCGACCGAATCCAGATTGCGTCCGACGTCGCCTGGCTGCTGCGAACCCCTGAAGGGAGAACGCCGGTGCAGCCGCAGTTGTTTTAGAAAAACGGGGATACGGGAATAGGGATTTGGGATTAGGTATAGACAAGCCACCTCCCAATCGCCTGATCCCCGCTCCCCAACCCCTGATCCCTTTCCTTCTACGGAGTTCCTATGGGCCGAACCCTTCCCTCCATTACTCAGGCTTTTCTCCAGGAGCAGCAGTCATTAGCGCGCTTCCGCCGCGCCCTGCGCCGTGAGGATCAACTTGCCCTCGACGATCTGCTGGGCTCCTCGCGCCGGCATCTGGCGGCCGCAGCGTACGCCTCGCACCTGCTGCCTTTCGAAATTATGCTGTTGGCCATGCTCGTCGAGCAGCACAAACAGGTCATGCGCCTCCGCCAGGAACTCGACATCCTTCGCAGCATCCAAACGCCGCCTCCGGATACCCCCACATGACCACGCACTTTGCCTGGCTGTTCGATGCCTATCCATCAAAGGACGGGATGACCGTCTGGATGATCGACGCCGATGGAAAGACACACCAATTGCGCGACAAATTTACACCGGCCTTCTACGTCCAGGGTCCTCGCGAGCAACTCCGTGCTGTCTGCCGCATGCTGCGGGCGCGCCGCGCGCCCGTGACCCTGAAGCGCACGGAACGCCTCGACCTCTTCCTGGATCGTCCCCGGGAAGTGCTCGAAGTTGGCGTGCACATCCCCGGCGCACTGCCGCGGCTGTTCCGCCAGGTGTCGAACGAATACCCCCGCCTGACCTATTACGACGCCGATATCCCCTTGCCGCAGCGCTACGCGCTGGCGCGGAAAATATTTCCGCTGGCGTACTGCGCCGTAGACCAGCAAGATGGGCGCATACGCCGTATCGAAGCGCTCGACTCTCCCTGGGAGATCGACTACGCGCTTCCGCCCCTGCGCACGATGACGCTGCGGTTGGAAGGCGAGATGCGCGATCCATCCCGCGGTCATCGCGGCGATCTCCTCGTTGAGATCGAGGGACAATCCCTGCGTTTTCCGCGCGCCCGCAGCCGCCAGCTCGTGCTCGACGTAAGGCACTTGATCGAGCACTACGACCCCGACGTGCTTATAAGCACCTACGGCGACAATTACATCCTGCCGCGCCTGCTCGAACTCGCCCGGCATTATGGCATCCCCCTGCAGCTCAACCGCGATAGAACCCAGCGCGTGCTGCGCAAGTCGGCCTCCTCCTATTTCTCTTACGGTCGCGTCGTCTTCCGCAACGAACAGCACCTGCTTTACGGGCGCTGGCACCTCGACCGCCAGAACGCGTTCCTGGCCAACGATTATGGCATCGATGGCATCCTCGAAATTGCACGCCTCACGGGACTTCCACCGCAAACCGTGGCGCGCGTTTCGACCGGCACCGGCATCAGCGCCATGCAGGTCGCCACCGCTCTGCGCCGCGGGGTGCTCGTCCCCTGGCAGAAACGCGAGCCCGAGGCGCTTAAAACAGGAAATGACTTGCTGACAGCCGATAAAGGCGGCCTGGTCTACACCCCCATCGCAGGTCTCCACGAGCACGTAGCCGAGCTCGATTTCACCGCGATGTATCCCAGCATCATGGTCAACTTCAACGTGTCCCCCGAAACTGTCGGAGCAAACTGCTGTGAAGGCGAGATGATCCCCGAACTGGAGACCCACATCTGCCGCCACCGTCAGGGTCTCGTCCCCGAGACGCTGGCCCCGCTGCTCGAAAAGCGGGGCCAATACAAATCTCTCATACGGGAACTTCCGCAGGACGATCCTCGAGTGGAGGCCTACCGCCGGCGGTACTCTGCACACAAATGGCTGCTCGTCACCTGCTTCGGCTACCTCGGCTACAAAAACGCCCGCTTCGGGCGCATCGAGGCCCACGAGGCGGTGAACGCCTATGGGCGCGAGGCTCTGCTCCAGACCAAGGAGTTGGTCGAGGCGCGCGGGTTCCGTGTGCTGCACATCTACGTAGACGGTCTCTGGATTCACAAACCCGGAGCCGCAAAACGCCCCGACTATGAGGCGCTGTTGGACGAGATCAGCCAGAAAACCGGCCTGCAGATCGGGCTGGAGGGGATCTACCGCTGGCTGGCGTTCCTCCCCTCACGCACCGAGCCGCGCGTGGCGGTAGCCAACCGCTACTTCGGCGCATACGAGGACGGATCGCTCAAAATTCGCGGCATCGAGGCGCGGCGCCGGGACACACCCGATTTCATCAAGGAAACCCAACTGGGGATGCTCGAGATTCTCTCTGATGGTCGTGACGCCGCCGGTTTTCGCGCTGCCATCCCACAGGCCATCGCGTATGCCGGAGAACGACTGCGAGGTCTGCGAGCTGGCGAGGTGCCCGCTCGGCAGCTTGTGGTCACAAACCGTCTCTCGCGCCGCCCCGAGGAATATACCGTCCGCACCGCGGCCGCCCGCGTGGCGCAGCAGCTCGCATCAAACGGCGTAGAACTGCATCCCGGCGAACGATTGAACTTTCTGTTGGTGCCCGGCCCCGAAAAAGCGCGCGCCTGGGAGACGATCGAGGGGGCCATCCCCTACGACCGCGCCGCCTATACTGAACTGCTGCTTCGCGCCGTTGACAGCGTGCTCGCCCCCCTGGGAATCGATCGCTCTACGCTCGAAACCTGGCTGCTGGGCAACGTCGGCTACTGGGGTCCCCCCGGCGTGTTGCCTCCCCCCGGCGTCGACATCGGCACACCGCTGCTGGCAAGGCGAGGGCTGCGCACCGATGTAGGCATAAGGCGGCCCTCGGCGCTTGACCATCCATTCAGGAACGTCACGCCGAAAATTCCAGATGCGTACGTGTTGCCGGTAGGAGGAGTTGTCACGCATGGATGAACCAAATGGACACATACAGGAAGTTATGCGGGTTGTGAAATTCCATCCATCCGAGAAAGGGTAACTCAGCGAACGCCAAATGCTCACGCAGCCAGTCAATGTGCAAGATTTAAATAAGGCGCTATCCCATTTGAAGCTCGCTAAATTTGACTGCTTGTTGATTGACGACTCCTTGATTCTCATGGTATCATCCGGCCGTCTTAAGACCGCTCGTATGTATGTCGAGCGGTCGACGCGCAATAATAGGAGGAGTGCAAGATCAGCTCATCAGAATTTAGAATAAACTCAGACATCCGCGCTCGCGAGGTGCGCCTCATCGGTCCCGACGGGAACAATGTTGGCGTGGTACCTATCGAAGAAGCACAGGAAATCGCAAGAAAAGCCGACCTCGACTTGGTCGAAGTAGCCCCGAATTCCGATCCGCCCGTATGTAGAGTACTCGACTATGGAAAATTTCTTTACGAGAAGGCGAAAAAAGATCGCGAGGCCCGGAGAGCCCAGACCAAGGTTGAAATAAAAGAAGTCCGGATGCGGCCAAAAACCTCACCCCATCACCGCTCTTTCAAAGTGCGTGACGCGCGACGATGGTTGGGGGAAGGCAAGAAGGTCCGAGTAAGGATCCGATTTCGTGGGCGCGAAATTCAATACCCGGAGATTGCGCTCGAGGATCTAAGGCAAATCGCGGAAGAATTGTCGGATCTGAGCACCATCGAACAAGCCCCAATGATGGAGGGGCGCACGATGCTCATGACACTGGCGCCGCTGAAGACACAGTGAACCTTCGGGCGATTAAAAATTAAAGACTGGAAAAACGACCTCGCGGACAGTTGAACCGTCCGCGGGACTGACTCAAGCAAAATACCATCATTGAAATGGATGAAGGTTTTAGGAGTTAGATCGTGGCAAAGAAAGCAAAGAAAAAAGGAAAGTACAAGCTGAAGACCCACAAAGCGACCGCAAAGCGCTTCCGTCTCACCGGGTCAGGCAAACTCGTTCGGACAAAAGGTGGCAAAAGCCATCTGCGCCGCAAGAAAAACAAGCGTGCGAAGTACAAGTTTGATAAGATGGTGCCCGTAAAAGGGACCGGTATCCAGAAACGAGTCAAACGGCTTGCACCCTATATGAAGAAATATAAGGCCAACCCCAACGCCAGATCGGGTGGGGCTTCCAAGTAATAAACATCATAGTTGTGACCCGCTGGGTGTATGCAACGGATGTTCTCGCGACATCGGCGCCCAGGGGATCACAGGAGTGTAAAACATGACACGAGTTAAGGGCGGGACAATAACCCGCAAACGACATAAGAAAGTATTAAAGCTTACCAAAGGGATGTACGGCACGCGCAACAATCTCTTCCGCCGAGCTAACGAAGCCATGTTGAAGAGCCTGTGGTACGCCTATCGAGATCGACGTACTCGGAAACGCGACCTGCGTCGTTTGTGGATTGCTCGCATCAATGCCGCCGCACGCCAGAACGGTACAACCTACAGCCAGCTCGTGTATGGGTTAAAACAAGCAGACATTCAACTCAATCGCAAAATGCTCGCCGACCTGGCTGTCCGTGATCCAAAGGCATTTACTGCTGTTACGAAAGCTGCCGTAAGCTAACCATTGCAGTACACAACATTTGCCACACAGAGAACCTGGGAACGAAACGCTTCCAGGTTTTTTTCTGTCCAGGTAAGCCTTCGATATTCAACTCGATCTGCTTCCTATACGCGAAAAACCACGTACATATCGACTTGCCTCGAATTATGAGTCAAGTCAATATTGCACACACAACCGATGATACAATCGCCAAAACAAGATCCGGGACAATGTGCGATGGGAAACGTGGTTGCCGAACACATCACAGATCACGACCAGATAATTCGCCTGGTGCACGGTGACATAACCGAAGAACGCGTCGACGCGATTGTAAACGCGGCGAACACACAGCTCGTAATTGGTGGTGGTGTCGCCGGGGCCATCGTTCGGCGAGGCGGCGTCGAAATCCAGGTGGAGAGCACGCAGTGGGTGAAAGAGCATGGACCTGTCTCAAGCGGGGGGGCTGCGATCACCACCGCCGGAAATCTGCCGTGCAAGTACGTTATCCACGTTGTCGGACCAGTTTGGGGCGAAGGTGACGAAGACAGAAAACTTGAAACAGCTGTTCAAACCGCGCTCAAAGCAGCGGATCAATTGGATTTAGCCATAATCTCCATCCCTGCGATTTCAACCGGCATCTTTGGCTTTCCAAAAGAGCGCGGCGCTGATGTAATACTCGAGGCAATCGATCAATACGTTAAAAACCATGGCTCTACATCCTTGAAAGAAATCAGGATTACGCTCATCGACGCATCGAGCGTGGATGTATTTCAAGAATCCTTCAGGAAACGCTGGTCCGATCAATGAGGAATAGAACTACTACATGATCTCATCAACTACAAATTCCCTCGTGAAACAAATCCGTGCTCTCCAAACAATGCGGAAGGCGCGGACATCCGAAGGGCTGTTTGTCCTCGAGGGTCGGCGTCTGATGCAAGAGATCGTCCTCACCCAAACACCGGTAAAACACGCTCTTCACGTCGAGGCGATTTCACGGGATGAGCGCAGTGTCCTTAATGCGCTGGCGAGACTAGGGGCCGATGTTCATCTCGTCTCAGACCAGGTCATGACTGCCTGCTCCACTGCAGAAAGCCCCGCCCGCTTGCTGGCGGTTGTCCCGCAGTTGGAAGTGACCTTGTTTACACCGAAGACTTCCGCTCTGGTTGTTGACCGCTTATCCGATCCAGGCAACTTCGGCACAATCCTTAGAACCGCGCTTGCCGCCGGTATCGAAGCCGTGCTCTATACAAAAGGCACCGTCGATGCTTACAACCCTAAGGTTGTGCGCGGAGCCATGGGTGCACAACTCAGACTCCCAATTTTTTCGATCACAGCCGCAGAGATTCGCGAGCGACTTGCACACTTACAACTATGGGCAGCAGCATCCAGAAAGGGGTTGCCATATTACGAAGTCGATTGGCGAGAACCTTTCGCATTGATCATTGGAAGCGAATCTCACGGCATCGATCCCGCAATTCAATCCGTTTGCAATGGGCAAACCTGTATCCCAATGCCTGGGGACATCGATTCGCTTAATGCAGGAATCGCATCTGCCATTTTCCTGTTTGAAACTGTCCGACAGCGAGGAGGATCATGAAGATACGCGCGATCACAGGTTTTTTTGATCCGGGGTGGCCATTTGAACCTCAGGCTTTTACGGCCATTTCAAAATGTCTTCATGATTGCCGAAAAACGCTGATAAACGCGGGTTATGATGTGCAAACAGTGCGCCTGGCAACGCCCCCGCCTGAGGAGATGTCGAACCCCGTTCAACCCAAGAGCCGTGTAGAGTTGGCAAGCAACATGGAAGCCGAAGCATTCGTGCACGAGATTGACTTTGCTGCCATTGGGCCCACCCTTCCTTATGATCTCGAAGGCTTTTTAACGATTCCCGACATGCTTGCAGCGACGCAGAACATCTTCACCACGGCGCTCTATGCGGATCCAGAAAGCGGGCTCTCCTTGTCTGCGGCTCGAGCTTGTGCCGAGGTAATACACAAGGTCTCCTCCATTTCCCCGGACGGCTTCACAAACCTTCGTTTTGCCGCACTCGTGAATGTCCCCGCAGGCGTACCGTTTTTCCCTGCCGCGTATCACCGCACGGGAGCACCCTCCCTTGCCATCGCCACCGAAGCCGCCGACCTCGCCGTAACCGCCACACAAGACGCTGCTTCTATCGTCGACATCCGCAACCGGATCGTACAAAGCATCGAGGATCAGGCATCCACGGTGACTCAGATCACTGATCGCATCTGTCGGGAGCACGCTGTGCGCTTTCTTGGCGTCGACTTCTCGCTCGCGCCCTATCCCGAAGAACTCCGTTCTATCGGAACAGCCATCGAAGCCATGGGAGCACCACAAATGGGACAGCCGGGTTCGCTCACTGCAATCGCGTTTCTTGCCGATTGTCTGGACGAAGCGCTTTTCATGAGGACCGGATTCTGCGGGTTGTTCCTGCCTGTCCTAGAAGACACAATACTCGCGAAACGGGCTGCTGAGGGACACCTGTCAGTGTACGATCTGTTGCTTTACTCGACAGTGTGCGGAACCGGCTTAGACACGATCCCCCTGGCCGGTGACGTGAGCCCAGGAGCAATCGCAACGCTCCTGATTGATCTTGGCGCGTTGGGTCTTCGTCACCATAAACCACTTACAGCAAGGCTGCTTCCCATTCCCGGAAAGAAAGCCGGTGACGATGTACATTTTGATTTTCCATATTTTGCCGACTGCAAAGTCATGGACCTTGACGCCGAACCCCTCTCGGGGGTTCTCGGTGGTGAAGAGACCATGGATATTGGTCCGCACACACATTGACCCTTGATCTGTCTTCGCGCCCACTGATGCGAATGGAACATCACATTCAACTGAACATCTTGCCCTGCCACGTCCCTCCAATTAGAATCACTTCCGTTCACTCGGCAAGTTGATTATGCATACCCTTGAACACCTCAATCCCCAACAGCGTCAAGCTGTCACCTCGCCCCCCGGTCCCATTCTCGTTCTGGCTGGTCCGGGTTCGGGAAAGACGCGCGTGCTCTCACACCGCATTGCTTACCTCATTTGCGATTTAATGACTGATCCCGGAAAAATACTGGCGGTTACTTTTACAAACAAAGCTGCTCGCGAAATGGGCTCACGTGTTCAGAGACTTCTGGATAACTCACCGGGAGGGGGGTTTGAAAACCGGAGAATAAGACTGGGCACCTTCCACGCCACCTGCGCGATGCTGCTTCGCCGAGAGGCCGTATATTTGCCGGTGACCAGAGAGTTCGTCATATTCGACGATGCCGACCAGCAATCGCTCACACGGCAAGTGATCAAGGAGATGCGTCTGGACCCGAAGCAAGTCTCGCCTTCCAAGGTTCATGGCGTGATCTCACGAGCCAAAAACGAACTGATTGATGTCGAAACATTTACAGCCGACACCTACTTCAATGAGATCGCGCGTCGGGTATATGAACGTTATCAGGCATTGTTGGTCGCCAACAATGCCGTCGACTTCGACGACCTGCTCTTTTACGCCGTTCGCTTACTCCAAAACAACGAAAACCTTCGACGACGCTACCAGCACGAATACCCTCACATCCTCGTTGACGAATTTCAAGATACCAACTACGCCCAGTGGCAGCTCCTGCAGATGTTGGCCGGGCCGGACGGGAACATCACGGTGGTAGGAGATGATGACCAGTCCATCTACAAGTTTCGGGGAGCGGCGGTGAGCAATCTGCTGAGCTTCACCGAGGTCTTTCCTCGGGCGGAGGTCGTGGTGCTGACCCACAACTACCGATCGGGCCAGCCCATCCTG